>JASFLG010000368.1:0-5013 GCA_050118205.1 Pseudomonadales bacterium | reverse complement strand
TCTCGTCGGGTGTCTGATAGCCCTGGAGCAGGGCCTGGAGGAGATCCTCGAGACGCCGGTCTCGACGACCAAGCTGCGCCACGGTCTGATCGACCTGCTCGAGGAAACGTCGTCCACGACCCGCCGCGTACTCGGCGACGAGACGGGGACCGTCGAGGTGCTCATCGCGAAGCTGAAGCAGGACGTGAAACGCTGCGCCAACGATGAGCGATGGTCCGAACTCCTGCGTCGTCTGGCATCCGAGGATTTCCCGGCACTGCAATCGGGGGTGCTCACCGCCGTGCAGGCGGCGGCCGCTGGCGCGGTTGCCGCGGAAGATATCAGCACGCTCCGGCACGCTCTCAATCACCTGCGCAGCCACCTGAGAATCTCGGCGCACGAGATGGACCTGGTGCCATGGCTGCAGGTGGAGAGCGCGGACACGCCAATCGGTATCGAGGCCGTGGATGCGCAACTGAACCGGCTGGCGACCGACCGGCCCTCACTCCGGGACCTGCCCCAGCGCTGCAACGACCTGTGCGCCGCAATCGCCGGCGCCCTTCGCAACCGGGAACTGTCGCAACCGGTGCGTGACCGCCTGCAGATTCTCAAGGACAGAGCCGAGCGGGCGGCAGACGATGCCCGTACCCTGATCCGGACAGCCGAGACAATCATCGACAAGTCCCGGCGCTGGCAGCAGGAGATGGACTTCGGTTTTCTCTACGATCCCGAACGCCAACTGCTGCACATCGGCTATAACGTGACGGCAGGGGAACTGGACCCGAACTACTACGACCTGCTGGCCTCCGAAGCGCGGCTGGCCAGCTACGTGGCGATCGCGAAGCAGGACATTCCGGAGACGCACTGGCTGCATCTCGGCCGCCCGTTCGTGCGCATCGGCAACAGACGCGGGCTCGCTTCCTGGAGCGCCACGGCCTTCGAGTACTTCATGCCGCACCTACTTATGGCCGCACCCCGGGAATCTCTGCTCGCCGAGAGCTGCTACGTCGCCGCCGAGGAGCAGCAGGCATTCGCGCAGCGCATGCACGTGCCGTGGGGTGTCTCCGAGTCGGGTTTCTACCAGCTGGACAAGCAGGCCCACTACCAGTACCGGGCGTTCGGGATTCCAGGGCTGGGACTGCGTCCCGAGGCGAGCTACCGGCTGGTCATCTCGCCCTATGCCTCGGTTCTGGCCCTGCCGTTCACGCCGCACGAAGTTGTCAGCAACCTCAGAACCCTCGAAGCCCTGAACATGCTGGGACGCCACGGCTTCTACGAGGCCATAGATTTCGGTACCGCGGCGCCGGGGGAGCAGCGCCGCGGGCAGATCGTGCGCTCGTACATGAGCCACCATCAGGGCATGATCCTGGCGGCACTCAACAATGCGATCAACGGTGCCGTTCTGGTCCACCGTTTTCAGGCGGAGCCGAGCATCGCCGGCCACCGCCACCTGCTCCACGAGCAGGTACCCCGCGGCTCGGCCGACACCATCGGCTGGAGAGGCGGCGAACAGAAGCGACCGTCGGCCGAACGCCCGTATCGGCTGCAGACGTGGCGCGTTCCCGGCCGCCGCAGCGGCCGCCAGCTCGACGTGCTCGCCAACGGCCACTACCAGATCCTGCTGTCGGAAGGCGGCATGTCGACCAGCACCTGGAACGGTCTCTGCTTGAGCCGCTGGCAGCGGGAGCCGTGTGCGCCGCAGGGGACGTGCGTCTTCGTCAAGGATCTGGATGCCGGGACGCTGTGGTCAGCGGGCGCGCAACCGATCGCCGCCTCCGACCCCGCGGACGTGGACGTGCGCTTCGCGCCGCACATGGCCGAGTTCCATCGCCGCGACCACGGCATCCATCTGACCACCACGATCGCCGTCGCGGGCGACGATGACGTTGAGATTCAACGGCTGGTGGTGACCAATAACACCGATCGCTCGCGACGGCTGCTCTTCCTCAGCTATCGCGAGCCCGTCCTCGCGCCGCTTGCCGACGACGAGCGTCACCCGGCGTTCAGCAAGATGTTCATCGAGATCGTCGAGACACCGCAGGAAGGTGTGCTGATCGCTCGACGCCGACCACGGGAGCCACACGAAACACCCGTCTACGTTGGATTGGCGACGGCAGAGTTCGGCGGCTGCCAGAGAAACCGGCAGCTGTATGCCGATCGGCGGGCGTTTCTCGGCCGCAATGGATCCCTCGCGCAGCCTGAGCTGCTCTGCGGGGAAAGGCCGGCGGCGCAAGCACAGGATGCGCACAGCCTGGATCCGGTGATGGCTGGCGGTATCGAGATCGAGCTCCCACCGCGTGGAAGCACGGATCTGGTGTTCCTGTTCACAGCGGGCCACACTCGCGCCGAGGTCCTGGAGCTCGCCAACCGGTATCGATCGCTGCCCCGTATCGAGTGGGCCTTCCAGCGTGCGCGCCAGCGCAGCGAGCGGGTGCTCTCGGAGCTCGCCATCGCTCCGAACGAGGTGCGGCAGGTGATGGCGCTGCTTTCGGGGGTGCTCCGCGCCGATCCGCGGTTGCGTGCCCGGCACCTCGCGGCGGACTCCCGGACCGCCGTGCGACCGGTGCTGTGGTCGCGCGGAATCTCGGGCGATCTGCCTCTACTCCTGCTGTACCTCCGCAGCGTCGAGGATGTGCGCCTGGCGGAGCAGCTGGTACGCGCGCAGGCTTACTGGGACAGACACCAGGTCGCCGTGGATCTCATTCTCCTGGACAGCGAGATCGGGGGATACGCCCAGCCTACCAGTACGCGACTGAGCCGGATCGTGGAGGAGTTCCGTGACCGCCGGCGCCACTACACTCAGGGCAGCGTCTACGTGGTCCCGGCGGCAGAGCTTTCGAGCGACGACCGCGAGTGTCTGCTCGCCTCCGCCTGGCTGGTGCTGGACGGCGATCGGGGCGATCTCTCTGAGCAGCTGGCCCTGCTCGATTCCGAGCCGGTGCACCTGCCGCCATTCGTGCCGGTGCCCTCGTCGCCACTGCTTCCCGAGCCCACGCCGGCGCTCGAGCGTCCCGCCATGCTGCACGACAACGGCTTCGGGGGCTTCTCGGCCGACGGACGCGAGTACATCATTCACCTCGAAGAAGGAGCACGGACGCCAGCGCCCTGGTACAACGTCATTGCCAATCCGGGATTCGGCTTCATTGTCGGCGAGAGCGGTGCAATGTGCAGCTGGGCGGAGAACAGTGGCGAGCGCCGGCTCACGCCGTGGCACAACGATCCCGTGCTCGATCCGAGCGGCGAGAGCCTCTACCTCCGGGACGAGGAGACGGGCGTGGTCTGGTCACCGACGCCACAACCGGCCCCCGATGGTGCCCCCTACCAGACCCGGCATGGTGCCGGCTACACGACTTTCCGGCACATCAGCGAGGGGCTCGACCAGGAGATTCGCGTGTTCGCCGATCCGACGGATCCGGTGAAGATCATCAGGGTCACCCTGCGCAACTGCTGGCAGCGCCCGCGCCGCATCACCGTTACCTTCTGCGCGGAATGGGTGCTGGGGCTGAACCGGGAGCGGACCCGACCTTATCTGGTCTCCTCATACGATACCGGGCGGAACGCCCTGCTGGTGCGCAACACCTTTACCCGGGACTGCGGCCGTACCGCGTTTCTCGCTGCCAGCGAGCCCTTGCACGGCTTCACCACGGACCGGGTGGAGTTCTTCGGCACGGAGAGTGACCGAAGCGCACCGGCGGCCCTCCAGCGGATCGGCCTGATGGATACCGTCGCGCCCGTAGCCGATCCCTGCGCGGTACTGCAGGTGCACGTGGACCTGGAGTCCAGCAGCACGTCGACGTTGCACTTCCTGCTCGGCGAGGGCGACGACAACGCCCACGCCACGGCGCTCATCGATTCGTACCGGAGCGGCGAGGCGTGCGAGGCAAGCTGGACCCGCGTGCAGGCGTTCTGGGACGAGCATCTGGATGCGCTCACCGTCGAGACGCCGGATTCGGGGCTCGACGTCATGGTGAATCGATGGCTGCTCTACCAGGTGTTGGCGTGTCGGCTCTGGGGCCGGACGGCCCTCTACCAGTCCGGTGGCGGCTTCGGCTTCCGTGATCAGCTCCAGGACGTGATGGCACTTTGCGCTACGCGTCCGGAGCTTGCGCGGGCACACATCCTCCGGGCCGCAGCCGCACAGTTCGAAGCGGGCGACGTACTGCACTGGTGGCACGAACGACCGTTGCGCGGGGTCCGTACCCGCTGCTCGGACGACAAGCTCTGGCTGCCCTACGTCACCGCCTACTATGTCCGAACCACCGGAGACGATCACATTCTGGCGGAGCCGGTGCCGTTTCTCGTCGCCCGCGAGCTTGCGGAAGAAGAAGCAGAGCGTTACGCGGAGTACACGGCGTGCAGCGGACCGGAAAGTCTGCTCGAGCATTGTCTACGCGCCGCGGGCAGCGCCTCGGGCCGCGGGGCGCACGGTCTGCCGCTGATCGGTGCCGGGGACTGGAACGATGGGCTGAATCGCGTGGGCACCGCCGGGCGCGGCGAGAGCGTCTGGCTCGGGTGGTTTCAGACCGTGGTCTATCGGGAGTGTGCCTACCTGTGCGAACGCGCGGGCAGGTCGCAGCAGGCCGTCGAGCTCCGGGAAACAGCGGAGCGGTTGCTGGCAAGCGTCGAGGCCGCGGCGTGGGACGGTCAGTGGTACGTGCGGGCCTACGACGACAACGGACAGCCCCTGGGCTCGGCGGCCAACGACGAGTGCGCCATTGAGCTGATTGCTCAGGTCTGGGCGGTAATGGCGGGCGCCAGGGACGAGGCCAGGGTGCGGCAGGCCATGGCGTCCGTGGAGCGCTACCTGGCGGGCGAAGGGATCCTGCGTCTGCTGACACCACCGTTCGAGCACAGCCGCTCCGATCCCGGCTACATCGCCGGCTACCCGCCCGGTGTGCGGGAGAACGGCGCCCAGTATTCCCATGGGGCGACCTGGGCCGGCTGGGCCTGGGCGCAGCTGGGCGAAGCGGAGCGAACCAAGGCGGTGTTCGACTGCCTGAATCCGGTTCGCCACTCGGAGACTCGGGAGGCGGC
>JASFLG010000367.1:0-5013 GCA_050118205.1 Pseudomonadales bacterium | reverse complement strand
CCGCCAGCTTCGCACCGGGGAGCTCACCGCGACCGAGGTCACCCGGGATTACCTGTCGCGCATCGACGCGCTGAACGCTGCGGGTCCGAGGCTCGGCGCGGTGCTCGAGCTCAATCCTCACGCCCTGTACGACGCCGGCGCGCTGGACGACGCTTTCGTCCGATCAGGGCCCGTTGGCCCGCTGCACGGCCTGCCGGTGCTGATCAAAGGCAACATCGACGTCGAGGGACTCACCGCCAGCGCAGGCTCGCTAGCGCTCGCCGACATCAAGGCGACCGAGGATGCACATCTGGTGGCCCGACTGCGGGCAGCCGGCGCGGTGATTCTCGGCACCACGAACCTTTCCGAATGGGCGAACTTCCGGGACGGCAATTCCACCTCCGGCTGGAGCAGCCTGGGCGGTCAGACCCGCAACCCACACGTGCTCGACCGCAATCCCTGCGGCTCGTCGAGCGGGTCCGCGGTGGCGGTCGCCGCGCATCTCGCGCCGCTGGCCGTGGGCACCGAAACCCACGGGTCGATCGTCTGCCCGGCGTCCGTGAACGGCGTGGTGGGCATCAAACCGACCGTCGGGCTGGTCAGCCGCAGCGGCATCGTGCCCATCTCGCACACTCAGGACACGGCCGGTCCCATGGCGCGCTCGGTGATGGGCGCCGCCATGCTGCTGCAGGCGATGATCGATCCGGATCCATCCGATCCCGGCTCCGTGGCCGCCGGCTTCGAGTCGGTCCTGCCCGATCCCTCGGTGACCGACCTCGCCGGCCGGCGCATCGGCATCCTGCGCAAGTATCGCGGGGCCGACAGCCGACCGCGGGTCGAAGCCATCCACGCAGAGGCGGTGGGCCTGCTCGGCGCCCTCGGCGCCACGCTCGTGGATCCGGTGCAGCACTCCCCGGGGGAAGGCTTCTGGGCCGCCGCCTATCGCGTCCTGCTGCGCGAGTTCAGAGTCGACCTGAACGACTACCTGGCCGCACATCACCTGCCGGACGATCGGGACAGCCTGGCAGACCTGATCGTCTACAACGACGCCAATGCCGAGTCCGTGATGCCGGTATTCGGGCAGAGCATCTTCATCGAGGCGGAAGCCATGAGCGGGCTGGACGATCCGGAGTACGCAGCCGACGTGGCGCTCGTTCAGACCGGCCTCCGCCGGGACCTGGATGCCCTGTTCGCCTCGCACGGGCTGGATGCCATCTTCATTCCGGTGAACGGACCCGCCTGGAAAACGGACTGGGTGAACGGCGACCACACGAGCTTCGGCGGCACCGCATACCTCGCTGCCCTTTCCGGCTATCCGAGCGTGGTGCTGCCCGCCGGGACCGTGGACGGGCTGCCCGTGGGCGTCGGTTTCGTCGGCCTGCCCCAGTCGGAACCCCTGCTGCTGCAGATGGCATACGCGCTCGAGCAGGCGCTGCCCCCGGCGCCGGAACCGGCTTTCCGGCCGAGCATCGAGAACCCCTAGCCTGCCGTTTGCAGCTTCTCGAGCTCGGCCCTGCGTGCCGCGTCGAGCGCTTCGCCGAGCGCCCTGCCCTTGAGCCCCTTCGCCTGAAGAGGGCCAGGTTGAACGTCCTCGATGATGCGATCGACCCCCTCTAGGAGCGACGCCAGATCCACGCCTTCGAGCACGCCGATCACCGCGAGCGTGGACCGCAGCTCCGGACCCGGCTTGAAAGCACGGCACTCGCTGAGCGCCCGGAACAGCTCGTCGGCGCCCACGCCCCGCCAACCCGCGAGCACCCGACGGTGCCGGACCACGCTGACAGCGAGCCGGGTGTGCGCTTTCGGCGCCTTCAGACGCCCGGCGAGTTCACGCACGCCATCCTCCGCCAGGTTGCCGACGTAAGCAGCGAACCGCTCCGGTTCCGCGGCCAGCGACTGGGCAGGGCCGGGTGCCGTTCCCTCGAACTCCACGAACCAGGGCTCGAGCGCACCACAGTCGCGCAGCACGGTGACGAAGCGCCCCGGTGCCGTCCCGGCAAGCGCTTTCGCCAGCTCCACCCACACACGCTCGGCCGACAACTCGCTCAACGCATCCCGCTCCGCCATGGTCGCCATGAGACGACAGGTTTCGACGGCGACCTCGAACTCCGGTAGCCGTGCCGCGAACCGCGCCACCCGGAAAACGCGCAGCGGGTCCTCCTCGAACGCCGGCGAGACGTGTCGCAGCACTCTCGCCGCCAGGTCCGCGCGGCCGCCGAACGGATCTACCAGCGTTCCGTCCTGCGCGCGCGCCATGGCGTTGATGGTGAGGTCCCGCCGCGCCAGGTCGTCCTCCAGCGCGACGGTGGGATCCGCATGCACGGCGAAGCCCTGGTGGCCGGGACCCGTCTTGCGCTCGGTGCGCGCCAGCGCGTACTCCTCGCCCGTTTCCGGATGCAGAAACACGGGGAAATCACGGCCTACCTGGCGGTAGCCCGCATCGAGCAGCTCCTGCGCCGCGGCGCCAACGACCACCCAGTCCCGCTCCGTTACCGGACGCCCGAGCAACTCGTCACGAACCGCGCCGCCGACCAGATAGACTTCCATCCGCCGACGTTAGCAGAGGATCCGGGATCTTGCGCGGCCCGACCTCACGCCGGTCGGGCACACGCTCGCACAGGGACCACCGGCATCCGCTGCCTCCCCCTCATCGCGGCGGGTGCTGAACTTGTCAGCCCCTGGAAACCAAGGAGCGAAACGTGACTAGAGTTCACACCCTGTTGGCGGTGCTTTGTCTCGCCGCCACGATTGTGGGATGGCATGTCTTCGAGGACAGATCGCCCACGGTGGCCGAGAGCGTCTCTACGCCCTCACCAGCCCGATCCCAACCCTCGGCGGCCGAAGCGCAGCAGGAGACAGCACCCGCAGCACGAAACGTCATCGATACTCGCAGTCCCGCCGGGCCGGGGGTTGAGAATCACACATCCCTCTCAGAGAACCCCAATTGCAGCGTGACACGTCAGTACTTCGATCCGCGGACCGGCGACCTTCGTGACGTGTACGCCTGCACGTCGCCAGAAGAGAGCGGCCCGCATCCTTACGAGGACTGGAGCGATGAAACACTGGCGAATCTCGCCTACGGCGACGCCAAAGCGGCGGAGGTGCTTGGTCTCAGAAACGTCGTGTCGGGGGATCCCAACCAGGAGGCCCTGGGACTGAATCTCCTCTATCGATCCGTCGCGCTGTCCGGCGACCTGGATACGTTCCGGAAGGCGATCGGGCGCCGATATGCCTACGTCAGCTACAACGGCAAACCACTGATCCACAACCTCAAGCAACTGCTCGTCTTCAATGTCATTGGTGGAATCCTCGGCGACGAACGATTTGATCCAGCGCCCATCGAAAAGCAACTGCGGAACCTCGAGGTTCCTACGGAGGAGCTGGACCGGATTCACCGCGCGACGTCAAACATTCTGACGTCGATGGCACAGCTTCAGACCGAGATGACGGGTGACACCACGATCTCGGAGGCTCTTGCCAATGCGTAGCCTCACACTGATCATCTTCGTTCTGGGGCTCGGCAGCACCGCGCTGGCGGAAACACAGGAATTCGACTGCCCCGCCTGTCGCGATATCCGTACCTTTCCTCAGGACTTCGGCAACTTCGCATTCAACGTCAAGGTCGCCGAGGCCGATGACGGCCAACTCGTCTACAGCGCGCAGGTCATGGTATGGAATCCTCAAGGTCAGTGGGGGCGGGTAAATCTGTCCCGTGACATGGAGAGCTCCGGACTGAGCCTCTACGTTCCACCGTTGTTCGGTTATCAGGTCCCCTATCCATCACCATACATGACGATTTCCGTCCAGGATCAATATGGGACGCTGACCACGTATCAGGTCCTGGTCGATTCGCCCCCGCTGGATGTGGGCGACGGCAGCGTGGATCCCTCAGATGGCACCACCGAGCCCGAACCGGAGACAACCGATGAGCCCGACAAGCAGGGTACCGGGGGCGAGTTAACGAGCTGGAGCGGAGACTACAGCTACGATACAACCTCTACGTACGCCGTGTACTACGTGTACAAGCTGTCCAACGAGTAACACCTCAAGCCGCATCCTGCCCGGCAACGGCCGGGCAGCGGTGCGTGCTCACCACCTCGTCTTCCCATGTCGACTCGATGGTGACCGGGAACTTCCACAGCCGATAAAGGTGCCTGAGCACCTCGTCCGTCGTTTCGGACAAGGGGCGGCGCTGGTGCCGGGTATGACGCAGCGTCAGGCTGCGGTCACCCTTGAGGTCGACCCGCACGACCTGGATGTTCGGTTCCCGGTCCCCCAGGTTGTACTGGCTGGCGAGCAGCTCGCGCACCCGCCGGTAACCGCCCACGTCATGGATCGCGCTCACCTCGATCTCTTCTTCGGTGTCGTCGTCCAGAATCCCGAACAGGCGGAATTCGCGCATGATCTTGGGCGAGAGAAACTGCTGGATGAACGATTCATCCTTGAAATCGCGCATGGCCGCCGGCAGAACCTCGAGCCAGTTGCCGCCCGCAATCTCCGGGAACCACTGGCGGTCCTCCTCCGTCGGCGCTTCGCACACGCGCTTCAGGTCCGAGTAGATGGCAAATCCCAGCGCGTACGGGTTGATTCCGCTGTAGGCCGGATGATCGTAGCCTGGCTGATAGAGCACGGACGTGTGCGAGGCCAGAAACTCCATCATGAATCCGTCCGTGACCAGCCCCTCGTCGTACAGCCGGTTCAGCAGCGTGTAGTGCCAGAAGGACGCCCAGCCCTCGTTCATCACCTGGGTCTGACGCTGCGGGTAAAAGTACTGCGCGATCTTGCGGACGATCCGCACGATCTCGCGCTGCCAGGGTTCGAGCAGGGGTGCGTGTTTCTCGATGAAATAGAGCAGATTCTCCTCGGGCTCCGCCGGAAAGCACGCCTCCTCTTCCGTGTCCATGACGCGGGCCTTGGGCAGCGTTCGCCACAGGTCGTTGAGATTGCGCTGAACGTACTCCGCCCGCTCGGCCTGACGGCGTTTCTCTTCCTCGGCCGAGATGGGATACGGGCGCTTGTAGCGATCGACCCCGT
>JASFLG010000366.1:0-5015 GCA_050118205.1 Pseudomonadales bacterium | reverse complement strand
CGTCGGCTAGCGCCGTCGCTTCAGGAGGATTCTGAATGCGGCTGCCAGCAGTGCAATCAGCGCCAGCATTGGTACGAAGTCGCCGATGTGGCGATAGATCGTGTCTATCTGCTTTGCGGGTACCCGCGCCACGAATACCCGCTCCCCTTCGAAGAAGCTCATCGTTCCTCGAGGGCGGCCATAGGCATCGAACGCCCCGCTGGTTGCGGCCCACACCGGGCGCACCACGGAGAATCCACCTTCGATTCCCCTGACGGAAGCCATCTGTGTATGGTAAGGATCAATACCCCGCCAGTCGCTGGATGGCACCACGACCAGACCGGCGCCCAGCCGCGAGTGGGTCCTGCCCATCGCCGGAAAATCGTAGTCATAGCAGATCGCACCCGCCGCGCGACCATACGGTCTTTCATGCACGACCAGCGGACCGTCACCGGCGATGGACGGTTCACTCGGCACAGGATGGTGCTTCAGGTAGGTTTCGATGGGTCCCGTCGGCGTGAGCCACACATACTGGTTCGCGAACATCCTGGAGCCTTCCTCGGGCACGCCATAGGCCAGCACCAGATCGACGCCGTGTTCCTGCGCAAACTGCTGTCCTCGCGCCAGAAATGCGGATTCCGATGCAGCGGACACGATGGTTGCGACCTCGTTCCACACCACCAGCTCCGCTCCGCGCTCTACCGCCGTGCGGCTCCTGTCAAACAGGTCGTTCTGTTGCGCTTTGTCGTCTAAGCGAGGTTGCCCGACAAAGGCACCGTCGCTCACCACGCCGCCGACGGTGACCAACGGCCCGGATATGTCGCCGGACAGGCGAAGCGCACCATAGCCGTGTGCCGCGAAAATGAGTACCAGCACAACAGCGAGTGGTGCCAGAAAACGCCGCCGTTCAGGGCTTGCGATGAGCACGGCCGCGAGAGCGGATGTGCAGGCGAGCAGGGCAGTGATACCGGTCAGCCCGAACACCGATGCCAGCTGCATGAGTGGCAGATTGTCGATCTGAGCATAGGCCAGCGATCCCCAGCTACCCATCGGGCTGGTGTAGGTCGCCAGCCATTCATTCGCCACCGTCAGGCTCACGAAAAGCACGATGCCCCAGCCGTCGCCCAGGCGGCGGCGGCCGGCTTCGAACAGCTCGTAGATGACGAACGCCGAGATCGCCACCGGAACGGAAAACATGAACGCAAACGTAACCGGCAGCGGATCGGTGACGATCTTGAGCAGGGCAACGAAATAGCCGATCTGAAGACAGACAAGCAGCAGCAGGTGATCGCGCCAGCCGGATAGCTGGCGCAGGTAAACCAACCACGGCACCGCGGCCACCCACGCCAGAGGTGCGATGTTGTAGCGGTTGCCAACGAGCGCCGTGATCGCTACGCCGAGCACCAGCCAGGCCTGGTGGGGGATGTTCCATGTGCGCGGTGCGGACATCTCCAGTGCGTCTGTGCTCATGTTGTCTCCTGTGCCCGGACGCCGGCCCAGAGCAGTTGCAGTTGGCGGCGCTGCAGATCGGCGACCGCGTCGGGATGTTGTGCGCCGACGAGCAGCGGAACGCCGAAGAACGTGGATCCCACCGCGAGGTGCAGCTGTTCGATATTGGTGTCCTGTGGCAGCTCACCCCGTCGCACGGCCTTGGTGAGCAGGTCCGGAATGATCCCGCCGAGGCCCGTGTCCGGCAGATCCTCCACATCCTCTGCATCCGGCAGGAACAGCAGGCGCTCCGCAGGCTCGACAGACCCGGGCCACCGATCGGGCAGGTTGCGAGCCTGGTGCACGATGATCTCGAGCATCACTCTGGGCGCGGCTGCGGTCTGCTCTGCGGTGGAGACGAGCAACGCCTCGATCGCCGCCAGAGCGCTGTCGTGCTCGGCCTCCACCGTTCGGGCCAGGGCGCCGACCTGCAGCGACCAGAGCTGAATGAAATGCGTCAGCAGATCCGCCTTGGTGGGGAAGTAATTGAAGAAGGTCGCCTGGCTGATTTCGGCGTCCGCGGCGAGCTCCGAGACCTGAATTTCCTCGAGGGAATGATTCGCAAGCCGGTTCAGAAGCGCTTCGACCAGTGCAATGCGGGTGCGGGCCCGTTTGCGGGCCCGCAGGGGAATGGTGCCCAGGTCCGTAGCGTTCATCACGTGAAAGATAGATGACCCAATAAATAGAGTCAACTATATATTTAGTTCAGACATGAAAAATTCCGCCAGATCACTGAGGGCAGTTGGACCGAAAGTCGTCCGGGTGGCTACTCCTTGAGCTCGATCTGCAGCCGACCGTCCTTGATCGCGATCTTATCTATGCCAGCCGAGAAGCTCCGCCAGAACCCGCGCCGGCCTCCGAACTCTCGGACCAGATCCACGTTCTTCAGATTGCCGAGCCATGCATCGGGTACGGGCACGCCCATGACGCTGACCCCTCGCAGGATGACCACCGGGTTCTGGTCCCGGTAGTCGAGCTCGAGGCCCGCCGTCACCCTGATGGTCTTGCCGCCCAGCACGGGAAAATCCGGGTCGACGGGTATGAGCAGCTTGGCACTGGCCAGGTTATCGGAGAGATTGATGGCGAAGCGGCTTGCCAGCTCCGGACTGCTGGCAACGAGCGCGTTCAGCTCCTTTTCGGTCAGGCGTACGCTGCGGCTGGCGCCTTCCTCCGAGTACTTCTCGGCGATGAGCCGTCCGTTCGCGTCGAAGCGATCCGGTGATCGCCGAGCGTTGGGCAGGATGTCGACCGGATTGAGGCCGAGATCGACGAGCTTGTCGTCCAGCTTGCGCTGCTCTTTCTGCGAGAGGGTGACCGGTTTCAGCGGGGAGGCATAGAGATAGGTACGGACGAACCAGAACGTGAGTCCGGCCGCCAGCAACACGGCGACAAGAATGAACAACAGAACCTGCTTGCCCGAAAATCTTCCTCCGCCTGCTGCTGCCTCACTCACCCATGCGCTCCCGACCGGTGTCAGATCGCCGGCTGGTCCGCCGGTAAATGACGCCAGATTAGATCAATACTGATGCGAAGTCTGGGCGGCTTGCGAGACGGCGCCGGAGCTCAGCAAGTCATCGATTTCGTCTTTGGTGAAACCGACTTCAGCCAGAACTTCTCTGGAATGCTCCCCCAGATGCGGCGGGAAGCGATGAATCTCCGCCGGGCTCGCGGAAAAGCGGGTCGGGGGCCTTGCCTGGACGATGGTCCCCTCGGTCGGGTGGTCCAGCTGCTGGAACAGGCCGACCGCGTTCAGGTGCTCCTGCTCGGAAATCCGGCTGAGCGACGCGAAATCCGCAAATGGGATATCCAGCTCGAGCAGCAGCGTGGCCCACTCCGCCGTCGTGCGGGTCGGCGTCAGGTCGCGCAGGCGCGCGTACAACTCATCGATGTTACGGCTGCGCTCGACGGGATCCAGCACGCCGAGCTCCTCCACCCATTCCGGGTGGCCGGTCGCTTCGAAGAAGGCCTGCCACTGATCGCCCGTGTAGGGCAGCATTGTCATCCAGCCATCGCGGGTGCGGGCAGGACGCCGCTCGCGCACCCGGTTGTAACCCGCCGGACCGATCGGCGGCTCGAAGGCGAAACCGCCGAGCATCTCGATGCTGTTGAACGCGGCCAGCGTTTCCAGCATGGGCACCTCCACCTGCTGCCCCTCGCCGGTGCGTTCGCGATGGAGAAGCGCCGCGGTGACGCTGGCCGCCAGCTCCAGACCGCATACCTTGTCCGCGATCAGGCTCGGCACGAACTCAGGTTGATCCTCGGATCCGATGGACGCTGCAAACCCGGATGCGGCCTGGATGATCTCATCGAAGGCGGGCCGAGCCTTCCAGGGACCATCCTGGCCGAAACCGGTCGCGGAAACGAACACGATGCGGGGATTGAGCGTCCTGCACCGATCGTAATCGACTCCGAGTCGAGCCAACCCCTCGGGACGGATGTTGCTGACCAGCGCATCCGCCGTCGCGATGAGCCGCTCGAGGACCGCTTTGCCCTCGGCTCGTTTCAGGTCGATCGCCAGGCTGCGTTTGTTCCTGTTGACGGCCATGAACTGGCCACCCATGCCACGGTTTCTGAACTGCCCGGTGTAGCGCCACAGGTCGCCGGCCAGGCCTTCGACCTTGATGACGTCCGCGCCCCAGTCTCCCAGGGTGCGGGTCGCCAGAGGACCGAAAAGCACGTTGGTGAGATCGACGATGCGAATTCCGGCGAGGGGCCCATTGGAGGTTTTCAACGGTTGTCTCCGTCAGTTGCGCGCGATCATCGGCACGGCGGGCGGCCCATGCGAGCGAGCGGTTACTCCCGGCCGTCCTCAGCGTCTGGCGAGCCGGAGGGATTGGCATAGCGGTCGTTGAGCGCCTGCAGAAACCGGTCGGCATCGCGCAGCACCGCTTCCAGCTTCCGCTCGGCGCGCCGGCCCCAGCCTTGCGGACGTGACGACGCAACCGAGCGCCACCAGGCGGCGAGGTTCTTCTCGAACGCGCTCGCAAGTCCGGGCGGACCCATTCCGTCCGCCGCTTCCCGCTTGAGGCGCTTGAGCACGCTGCGCCCCGCAATGCGCCTGACCCACAGGTTGATGTAGAAAACCACCCCGAGAGAGACGCCACCGAGCAGAATTCCGACGTACAGACCGGCGCTGGCGAACCACCGGGCTGTCGCCTCCCAGGTGCCGCCGGCGGCGTTCCAGACGAGAAAACCAGCGACGACCATCGCCGTGAACAGGGTCGCGCCGGTCACCAGGCTCCGTCGCCGCCAGGCTTCGCGTGCCCCGATGAGCTGCGGCACCAGCTCGTCACGGAGATGGCGCGCCGTCTTCTCCAGCGAGCCCACGACGCGATAGGCGCGCTCCACCTCCACCTGATGAATGCGCGCCTGAATGTCCGCAAGGTCCTCGTCGCGTTTCCTTTCCAGCCGGGTGCGGATTTCTTCGTTCTCGATGGGCACGGCGGCCATGCGTGAGTAGATACGGTAGAACCGGCCAGCGGTAAGTCCATTCTGGGCCAGTGCGCGCTGCCAGGCACCGACCACCTCTTCCGGGTTGTCTTCCCGGA
>JASFLG010000365.1:0-5039 GCA_050118205.1 Pseudomonadales bacterium | reverse complement strand
GCCGTCAGCAATACCCCGAGCCGGGAGCTGGTCGATCAGATCCTGGTGGTCACCGGCGCGCTGGTGCAGACCGCCGTGCTGGCCGCCGTCCAGCGGGACGACGAGGAAGTGCTCGATCGCCTGCGCGCGCTGATCCGACCCATCTGGGCGGAGCAGATGGACCTCGATGCCCACTTCGAAGCCCAGACGGCCATGTTCCGCGGCATTCTGGAGGCCAGCGGCAACCTGCCCGTGCAGCTGATCGCCAAGTCGCTGCTCGAGCAGTTCGCGCCGCAGATGGGCTTCCTGCGCGACTTCGCCCAGCCGGATATGGCTGCCCAACGCGAGCTCGCCAAGCAGATGGACGCCGCACTGGCCACCGGTGACCTGAACGCGATCCGCACCACCTTCGCCGAAGCTTCCCGCTTTCACCGCGAACGGACCCAGAAGGCCTTCGACGCCTACGAGACCGCCCGCCACCCCAACACTCTGGAGGTATCCGCATCATGATGCGCAAGCTTGTGATTCCGGCAGCGATTCTCGTCGCATCCGTGTTCGGCGCGGTAACCCTCCTGGCCACCAGTCCGGAGCTCGAGCCCACCGCGGTGGAGCCCGTGCCGACGGCCGTGCGCGTGCAGGAGGTGACCCCGGAACCCATCCAGCTCACGGTGCATTCCCAGGGCACGGTGGTACCCAACACGGAGAGTGAACTCATTCCCGAGGTTTCGGGGCGGGTCGTCTGGATCTCTCCGTCGCTGGTCAACGGTGGCTACTTCAAGGCGGGCGAATCGCTGCTCCGGCTCGAGGACAACGACTACCGCTCGACCCTGGAGCGGGCCCAGTCCTCCCTTACCCGCGCCGAGGCAGAATACGAGCATGCCCGATTCGAGTATCAGCGCCTGAAGAGCCTGGAGGACCGCCAGCTCGCGAGCCGCTCTCAGATCGAGAACCAGCTGCGCGCCTATCGGGTCGCCGAAGCCTCGCTCAGGGACGCCCGGGCGGCCTTCGATCAGGCAAGCCGGGACGTGGCCCGGACCGACATCAAGGCGCCCTTCGAGGGACTGGTGCGCCAGGAATCCGTGGATATCGGCCAGTTCGTCAGTCGCGGCGCCCCCGTCGCGACCATCTACGCGGACGACCAGGCCGAGGTACGCCTGCCCATCGCCGATCGCCAGCTTGCCTTCCTGAACGTGCCTCTCGGGCAGCGTGGTGAGCTGCCGGCCGAACAGCAGCCGAACGTGACGCTCACCGCCGAATACGCCGGCCGCACGCTCACCTGGAACGGCAAGATCGTGCGCACGGAAGCACAGATCGACACCTCGAGCCGCATGGTGCACGTGGTTGCCCGCGTCTCCAATGCCGATCAGGAAGTGCCGCTGAACGTGGGTCTCTTTGTGAACGCCGAGATCGAAGGGCTGCTGGTGGACGACGTGGTCGTCCTGCCCCGCAACGCACTCAGAAACGGCGACCGGGTGCTGGTGGTCGACGCGGACAACACGCTGCACTTCCGGGACATCGAGCCGCTGCGCCTTTATCGGGACGAGGTCATCGTCAAGAGCGGCCTCGCCGCGGGCGAGCGCGTCTGCGTCTCGCCGCTGCAGACCGCCATCGAGGGCATGGCGGTGAAACCGGTCGCAGCCGGCAAAGACGCCGCCGCGGCACCCGTCGCAAGCTGACCGGAGTCCGCCATGCATGCTGCCATTGCCTGGTTCACCAGGAATCCGGTTGCCGCCAACCTGCTCATGTTCGTGCTGCTCGCGGGCGGGGCGATGGCGATGCTCACCGTGCACCAGGAAGAGTTTCCGAACATGGACATCCGCATGGTGACGGTCTCTGTCCCGTATCTCGGCGCTGCGCCCGAGGAGGTGGAACAGGGCGTCTGCATCCGCATCGAGGAAGCTCTGCGCGGCCTCGATGGCATCGAGAAGATCCAGTCCAACGCCTCGGAAGGCGCCTGCTCGGTGGTCGCCATGCTCTTCGAGGATGCTGACCCGATCAACGTGCTGAACAACATCAAGAGCCAGGTCGACGGCATCAACACGTTTCCGAAAGAGACGGAGAAACCCATCGTCTCGAAGCTGACCATCACCCAGGGCGTGCTCGAGATCGCACTGTTCGGCGAGGCGAACGAGCGCACGCTGAAGGAAGTGGGTAAAGAGATCCGCGACGACATCGCCTCAATGGACGGCATCTCGACCGTGAACCTGGAGTTCGTGCGTCCGTATGAGATTTCCATCGAGGTCTCGGAGGATATGCTCCGGCGCTACGGCCTGACCCTGTCACAGGTCGCGAGCGTCATCCGCAATACGTCTCTCGACATGCCCGGCGGCACCCTCAAGACCGAAGGGGGTGACATTCTTCTGCGCGCCAAGGGCCAGGCATACTGGGGCGAGGAGTTCGAGGACATCGTGGTCCTGACCCGCAACGACGGCACCAAGGTCTACCTTTCGGACATCGCCGACATCCGCGACACCTTCGAGGAAGGCGACCTGACCGCCCGCTTCAACGGCGAGCCGAGCGCGATCATCAAGGTCGAGCGGGTGGGCAAGGAAGACGCCATCCAGATGGCGAGCGAAGTGAAGGCCTACATCGAACGCTACCGGCCCTCTCTACCTTCCGGCCTGCGGCTCGAGATCTGGCAGGATGAAGCCGCTTCGCTGAAGCAACGCCTCGATTCCCTGAACAGCATGGCTGTCTCCGGTCTGGTGCTGGTGATGATCGTGCTGGCACTGTTCCTCAGGTTTCGGATCGCGATGTGGGTGGCTGCCGGCATCCCGATCGCGCTGCTCGGGACCATTGCCGTGTTCCCCTACGCGGATATCTCCATGAGCTCGATGACGGTGCTCGCGTTCATCCTGGTGCTCGGCATCCTCGTGGACGACGCCATCGTCGTCGGCGAGCGGATCTTCGGACACGAGCAGGAAGGCAAGCCGCCGCTTCAAGCCGCCATCGACGGCACCTGGGAGGTTTCCGTACCGGTGATCTTCGGCGTGCTCACCACCATGGCCGCCTTCCTGCCTCTGCTCCTGGCCACCGGACGCATGGGCGGGTTCTTCAGCGTGGTGGGCTGGGTAGTCGTCATCGCGCTGGTTTTCTCGATCATCGAGTCCCAGCTCATTCTGCCCGCGCATCTGGCGCACCGGAATCACGACGAGGCGACGAACGCCTTCTCGCGGCGCTGGAACGGCATTCAGAGCCGGCTGTCCGCCTGGCTCGAGCGGATCGCCACCCACTACTACCAGCCGCTCCTGAAGAGGGCCGTGGACTACCGGTACGTGACCGGAGCCCTGGGCCTCGCGATCCTCATTCTCGCCCTTGCCCTGATCGCGAGCGGCCGGGTGGTGTTCACGTTCTTTCCGGCCATCGAAGGAGACCGGGTGTACGCGACTCTGGAGATGCCCGAGGGCGTCGCCGTGGAAGTGACCGCCCGGGCAGCGCGCGAACTCGAGCTCGCGGCGCGCAACATCCAGGACGACCTCGCCGAGCTGACCGGCAACGAGGCGACGATCAGAAACATCTTCACCAGCGTCGGTCAGCAGGCGGATCGTGGCAACGGCCCACCGCGGCGCCCCGGACCGGGACGCAGCCACTTCGCCGAGGTGGTGCTCGAGCTGGTGCCGCGCGAAGAGCGGAACAACCTGAGCGCCAAGGTCGTGGCCACCCTGTGGCGGGAGCAGGTCGGCAGCATTCCCGACGCCGTGAAGCTCGCCTTCAGCGCCGACCAGTTCTCCGCCGGGGAGCCGATCAACTACGAGCTCTCCGCCCGGGACGTGGACGTGATCCGCGCGGCAGCGGCCGATCTGCGCGCCGAACTGAGCCGCTACGACGGCGTGTTCGACATCACAGACTCGTTTCGAGCCGGTAAGCAGGAGATCAAGCTGTCTCTGCTGCCCGAGGCGAGAACTCTGGGTCTCACTCTCAACGACCTGGCCGCTCAGGTCCGCTCCGCCTTCTACGGTAACGAGGCGCAGCGCATTCAGCGCGGGCAGGACGACGTGCGGGTGATGGTCCGCTACCCGCAGTCCGAGCGCTCCTCCATCGGCAACCTGGAGGACATGTACATCCGCACGCCCCAGGGCATCGAGGTGCCCTTCTACAGCGTCGCTCAGTTCGAGCTCGGGCGTGGCTACTCCACGATCCGGCGGGTGGATGGCCGCCGCGTGATCAACGTCATTGCCGATCTGGACCGCACCAGGCTGTCGCCGGAAGAGGTGAACACCAGCATTCAGAAGCAGGTGCTGCCGAAGATTCGAGCAAAATACCCCGGGCTGACCATCAAGCTGGCGGGCGAGCAGGAAGAGCGGGCCAAGTCGTTCACCGGGCTCTTTCAGGCCGCCATTCTGTCGCTGATCGTCATCTACGCGCTGCTCGCCATCCCCCTGCGCTCCTATGTGCAGCCGCTGGTGATCATGAGCGTCATTCCCTTCGGCGCCGTGGGCGCCATCGCCGGGCACTGGATCATGGGCTACCAGCTCATGTTCTTCTCGGCGCTCGGGATCGTGGCCCTCTCGGGCGTGGTGGTGAACGCCTCCCTCGTGCTGGTGGATTACATCAACCGTCGGCGCCGTGAAGGCACACCGCTCTCGGAGGCGCTGCTCGCCGCCGGCGTGATCCGCTTCCGGCCGATCATGCTCACGTCGGTCACCACGTTCGTAGGGCTGATCCCGCTGATGAGCTCACCGAGCCCCGCCAACTCGTTCTTCATCCCGATGGCGATCTCGCTCGCGTTCGGCGTGCTCTTCGCCACGTTCATCACCCTGTTTCTGGTGCCGGCGCTCTACCAGATAGCCGAGGACTTCTTCGGCTGGAACCCCGTAGCCCAGGGTCAGATCGATCCGGACGAGCTGCACAAGCTCCATCCCAAAGGACTGAGACAGCCGGTCTGATGGGCCGCTCGTCTTGCGACCTGCCGCCCGCCGGCTGGAGGATGCTCAGCTCGCGTAGCAGCCGTCGACGGCGCGATTGTCACCGAAAACGCGCACACCCTCCGCGTGATTGGTGGCAATCGCAACCCCGGTGCCGGTGAGGGTCGCGTAGCTCCACGCCTTCTGCATCCACCT
>JASFLG010000364.1:0-5063 GCA_050118205.1 Pseudomonadales bacterium | reverse complement strand
TGGCGTTCGGCAGTGACTGGTTCGTGGCACCGCCGGTGCCGCTGATCGGCATCTATGCCGCGGTCACCCGCCGGACGCTGGACGATGCGAATCCGGATGGGTGGGTGCCGGAGCAGAAGATCGGCGTGGAAGAGGCGCTCACCGCGTACACGAGAACGGCGGCCTACGCGTCCTTCGAGGAGGACGAGAAGGGCACCCTGGCGGCCGGAAAGCTCGCCGACCTGGTGCTCATCGATCGGGACATCACCGCGATACCGCCGGAGCAGATTCGCGATGCAAACGTGATGCGGACGATCGTCGGCGGGCGTACGGTCTTCCAGGCTTCGCACTAGCCAGGGCACGGCGTTACCCTCTCGCGGTTGCTGCCGGCCCATGGGGGAAGGAATGAACGAGGCGAGCCGTGTTCGAAGCGCGCTGATCGATGGTGATGGCTACGTCTGCCTGCCGGAGGTCATCAGTCCTCGGGAGGCGGGCGAGGTGCGCGCCCGCCTGCTCGAACGCATCGGGGACGGTCAGACCCTGGAAGAGGGTGTCATCGGCATGGCCAACCTCGAGCGCATCCTGCCGTGGGATGTCTTCGAGCGGCTGGCTACCCAGCCGCGACTGCTCGCGGCCGCCCACGCTTTACTTGGCGAAGATGCCACCCTGGCCGCGTTCTCGGCGAGAGTGCTGATGTCCGGCTGTGCCCCCGGGCGCGTGCACGTCGACTGGCCTTATTGGGGCATGGAGCCGGGCATGCCGGTCGATCCGCCACTGATGATGCAGGTCATCTGGATGATGGAGCCCTTTTCCCCCGGCAACGGTAGCACGCGGGTCGCGGCCGGCAGTCAAAGGTGGGGCGGGATTCCTGACGCCGAGCGGTTCGAGCAGTCCATGTGTCAGGTATCCGGTGCTGCCGGTGATGCCATCCTGAGCCACGGCCTCCTGTGGCACCAGACCGCAGTGAATCGCTCGAGCCAGCCAAGGGTCGCCATACTCATCAACTATTCTCAGTTCGTCGTCCGTCCGCTGAGGGAGCCGGGACCGTTCACGGAGGAGCAGACGGCGAACGCGTCGCCGGCGCTAAGAAGGCTGCTTCTGCTGGACCGCCAGGAATCCATTCGCAGGCGTCTGTCCCGATTCAGCACAACCCGACGATGAGCCAGGTGCCATCATCGCCGGACCGGCTGGTCCGGCATCTCGCCAGCGGCCTGGCGGCGCGGCAGCCGACGGCCCGAAACGCCTTCACCCCGAGCAACCCTCCTTCGAGCGGGCCGCCGCGCAGGGCGCCGTGCAGGGTGACCTCCAGGCGGCCGCCAGCATGGGACGGCCGGCGGTGCGCAGGCGCAGAAACCGCTGCCAGGGCCGGATGAGCCGGGCCTGATGCGTGGGGTTCGGATGGGTGGGGGTGTTCATGGCTTCTCTCCCTGGCGCCGGTGGTGCCCGCCTGATCTCATGCTGCCACTCTAGCGCGGTGCTGCTGACACCTTCGTGTCAGTAGGGGCCCCAGAAAGCGTAGAAGAGACCGATTCTGGTGACACCGCTATGTCAGTAGAGCGAGTTCCACAGGCAGGAGGGATGGTAGACTGCCGCCATCCTGCAACGCACCCGGAGCCCTTGAATGCGACCCGCCGACCGCCTCTTCCAGATCGTGCTGATGCTCGGCCGCGGCCGGGTCGTCACCGCGAAGACCCTGGCGGAGCGCCTGGAGGTTTCGGAGCGCACCATCTATCGGGACATCCAGGATCTGGTCGGTTCCGGCGTGCCCATCGAGGGAGAAGCCGGGGTGGGTTACATCCTGCGCCGCGGTTATCAGGTGCCCCCGCTCATGTTCAACGAGGAGGAGCTCCAGGCACTGGTGTTCGGTGCCGACGTGGCACGCACCTGGGGGGACGCGGAGATGGCCCGCGCGGCGGACAGCATTCTGGCCAAGGTGGACGCGGTGCTGCCGGAGCGGCTGCGTCCCGCGCTCGATACGCACCGGCTGGTCGTGCCCGACACGGATATGAGCGAGCGGGCGACGGCACTCCTCGGCGAGGTGCGTGATGCCATCAACCGGCAGGTGCGTCTGTTCCTGGACTACAGGGACGTGTCCGGGCAGAGCACCGAGCGCATCGTCTGGCCGCTGACGCTCCTGTATTGGGGCAAGAGCTGGACCCTGGGCGCCTGGTGCGAGCTGCGCCAGTCCTTCCGCAACTTCCGCATCGATCGGATCCATGCGCTGAACGTGCTCAACTCGACCTTCCCCGACGAATCCGGCAAGCGTCTGGAGGATTACCTGATCTGCGCTGGCGAGGGCCGGGGTCGGGACGACGCGCGTCCGGACGCCGCGCCGCCGTTGGGCCTGGCGCCCGGCATCCGGTCCGAGCGATAGGTCCTTTTTCCAGCCTACTTGGGAAACAGAAGCTGAAGCTGCAGCCGCAGCTGCCAGCGCGCCGCGTAGTCGGGCCGCTCGACGTTGTAGTAGCCGGCGACCTGGACGTTTATCGGCTGGTTTCCGAACCGCATCACCTGACCGATGCCGAGGCCCAGTGGAACCGTCCACTTCTGCCCACCGTCGGCTTCCCAGTTGGCGGTGATTATCGGTGCAAAGGAGAGGTAGCGTCCTGGATGGTTCGGGAAGTTGTAGTTGACGAAGGGCTGCACGAGCATCTGGTTGACGTCCTGAGCGCCGCTCTTCTTGGCGACCGACCAGACGTTGTTCAGCAGCGCGCCGTAGACCCAGGTCGTACCCAGGCGGAGGGCGACGGCCGTGGGCCCGAGGCCCCAGACGTCCTGACCCAGGCGGTTGTCGGTTGCGGTGTTCAGCTGCGCGATCATACCCGCTCCCCACACCCAGTCGCCGGTCGCTTGCTTCGGTGAGAGAAAGGCCGAGAACTGAATGTCGCCGACGCCGAACTCGCGATCCTGGGCCGACGTAAACGGGGGTTGCGAGATGACCGGCACGATCGTCCTGGTGATGACGTTCCAGTCGTCATTCAGGCCGAAGGGATAGACCGGCTGAATGTTCAGCACGTTCTGCGTCTTCTCGAGCGGGCCGGCGTCGAAATTCGTGTTGTTCTGGAAAGGCACGCTGATCATGTCGGCGACCGGGTTCTGGACCGCCTTTGCCAGGCTGCCCGCATCCGACGCCGCAGCGGCGGCGTTTGCCGCTGCCACAGATGCGAACACGATGACAGCGAGGGCCAGAGCGGCCGACTGCGCCCGACGACGCACGGCGCAGGGGTGACGGCGGGTCACGAGGTCGGAAGCACGAGGTGGCTGGTTCATTTCCTGTCTCTGAAGATCCCGTATTACTGCAAGCGTCAAACGATCAATGGTCAGTCGGAAGAGGTCGGCGTTGTACTCGTAGATCCCACGGTTGTCGAGCACGAGCAAAGCTGGCCGGCGCGGGATCCTGCTGCCCTCATCTGAGGACAGTAGAGATCGCCATCGCTATACTCGTTTGCGCCGCCGTCCGGAGTCCAGTCATTGCTTGACCTTCAGTGGGATACCCCCATGCTCGTTTCGGGCATTATCCTCGCCGCCACGTTCATCGGCATCTTCACGGAAAAGTTTCACAACCTCGACCGGGTGCGTTTTGCCATGGCCGGCGCGGGCGCCATGATCGTGGCCGGCCAGATTCTCGGTTTCTACGGGCCGGTGCAGGCGCTCGAGTCCATCGACTGGAACGTGGTGTTCCTGCTCGGCTGCATGATGAGCGTCGTCGCCATCATGCTCCCTACGGGTGGTTTCGATGCCCTGGCCTTCCGCATGGCGCACTGGAGCCGGGGCCGGCTGTACCTGCTGCTGGTGCTGATCGGCAGTGCCGTGACAGGCCTTTCCCTGCTGCTCGACAACGTCACCACGGTGGTGATCTTCGCGCCCCTGATCATTCTCATCACCCAGGCGCTGGAGGTGAGTCCCGTGCCGTACCTGCTGGCCGCGGCCCTGCTCTCCGATACCGGCGGCGTGGCTACCCTGGTGGGCGACCCGCCGAACCTGATGATCGGCTCGGCTGCCGGTATCGACTTCAACACCTTTGTCATCCACATGGGTGGCGTGGTGGTGCTCTGCTGGCTGGCAACGCTGCTGATCCTTCGGGTGATGTTCCGCAAGGAGCTCACCGCGGGGCACACCGATGCGGAGTTTCCCGAGCACTACAAGGTGGCGGACCCGCGCACGTGGCACGCGGCACTGATCTCGCTCGGCCTCACCTGCGTGCTGTTCCTCGTGCACGGGGCGCTCGACTGGGAGCCATGGGTGGCGGCGGCGGCCGGCTTCACGCTGCTCGTGTTCCTGGCCCCCGGGGTCAAGCTCGACGCGGCCTACGAGCGGGTTGAGATCGCGCTTCTGACGTTCTTCATTTCTCTGTTCGTGCTCATCGGCGGGGTGGAGCAGAGTCACTTTCTTGAATACCTGGGACAGTTCATCGAGCCGCTGGTCCAGCAGGACCTGATGGTGTCCACCATCATCCTGATGTGGGTGGCGGCCGTGCTCTCCGCAATGATCGACAACATCCCCTTCACGGCGGCGATGATTCCCATCATTCACGGTATGGAGCTTCAGGGGATCAACGTCACGCCGCTGTGGTGGGGCCTGGCCGTCGGGGTGGGCATGGGCGGCAATGGCACCCATGTGGGCTCCACGGCGAACGTCTACATCGTCACGGTCTCCGAGCGCCTTGCCCGCGACAAGAACGATCCGTCGCTCGCCATTACCCCCGGGGTGTGGTTTCGAAAAGGGACGCCGGCCATGTTGCTCACGCTGGTTGTCGCGACCATCGTCTTCGTGCTGTTCTTCGAGTTCTTCTCGGCGCCGCTGAACGCGGGTTAGCCGCAACGCGAATCACCACAGGCGAGGCAGGTGAGACAACCGTCCAGGTAGACCACGGCCTTCGTTCGGCATCGCGGACAGACCTCCGCCGTCGTCGGAAACCCGCTGTCCGGTTCTACGGTTCCGGCAGCGGAGGTACGGGCAAAAGCGGCGCGGCGCTCGGCCAGGTATCGCGTCCGGTGCTCATCCGGCACGTCGGTCAGGATGCCGATGTCGCGCAGGTGCGTTTCCAGCACGTCGCCGATCTCGGCGACCAGGGATGGCACGAA
>JASFLG010000363.1:0-5072 GCA_050118205.1 Pseudomonadales bacterium | reverse complement strand
GTGCGGAGGGCGAGGCGGCGGAGCTCGCGTCCCTGTACGAGCTCTGTCTCGTGAGGACCCCGCCGCAACCTTGATCGAGGCCCGCTGGGCTTCCGTGAACGGAGGGGTGGGCGGACTGCCCATCTGAGTCAGGAATGCCGATGCAGGGTCACCGGTAAAAGGTCACCCCTGAACGCCCGGGTATCGCGCCAGACAGGTCGCGTCCCGTCGGCTGAAAGCGGCATCTCGACGATCAGCTCCGGCCGCCCGCTGTCGTCCAGAGCGTAGGCGCTGATCGAGCCCGAGGAGAAGTCCATGATGCTCACACCAGCGTGGTCGCCCATCAGCGTTCCGGCATTGAGCAGCGTCAGGGTCTCGAAGTCGAGCAGCATCCGGAAGTGCATGTGGCCGTTCACCAGGTAACGGTAGTCGCCGGCGCCGATGAGGCCGTCCAGGGTCCGACTGCGTTTGATCTCTGCCGGAGTGCGCCCCGGCCAGACGCGGGCGAGATCCTTCTCCGCCACCCCGTGGCAGAGCATGAGCGCGCCACCGGAGGTTTCCACGCGTCGTGATCGGGGCAGCGACGAGAGGTACGCCACCGCATCGTCGCCGATCTCCTCCCGATGGTGCGCATTGGCGACGTGCCGCACGCGGTTCTCGAGCAGCCAGCGATCATGATTGCCGGCCACCGTGAGAGCCCCGGCTTCGGCCAGCATGGCGCAGCATCGGTCGATGGAGCCGCGTCCGTCGGCGATGTCTCCGGTGCAGACAAGGCAATCCACGCGCTGGCCCGCGAACCAGTCGAGCACTCCGGCAAGCCTTGTGTGCTCGCTGTGCGGGTCGCCGATCACGCCCACCCTCGTCGCGATGCCGGATGACGCGGTCATGGCTCCCCGGCTCCCGCCTGTGCCTGGATGTGCACATGGTGTGCGGCGGCCAGATCCTGAGCCGTGTTGCCGAGACTCTTGTACAGCGTGATCTGGTCCTCGTGCTGCCGACCGGGAATCCGGTCGCCGAGCACCGCACCGATTTCTCCCGCGATTCCATCCTCGGCGAGCTGGCCCTCGGCCATGGCGAGCACGATGTCACCGGCTTCGCTGAGCGCGAACGTCGTGATCTCCGTGAACACGCGGGCTGCCGCCAGGGTGGCGCCGTCCGCTTCCCGCGTGTCCGCCGTGTGCGCTCCGACAAGGTTGAGGTGGCAGCCTGGCGCAAGCCAGGACGCTTCGATGATCGGCGAACGGGCCGCACTCACCGCACAGATCAGATCGGCGCCGCGAATCGCCGCCTCCGGGCTCGCTGCCGCGACGACGGGCACATCTGCCGTGGAGCGGCGTGTGGCGAATGCCGCGGCGCGTTGCGGATCCGGGCCCCAGACGCGGACGTCCTCGACGGGTCGCACGGCGCACATGGCATCCAGGTGCGAATCGGCCTGCACCCCGTAGCCGAGGAGCGCGAGGCGCGATGCGTCCGTGCGTGCCAGAGCCCGGGTTGCCGCGCCGCTTGCCGCAGCCGTCCGGATTGCAGTGAGGGAGGCGGCCTCCACCAGTGCCAGGGGCGCGCCGTTGGCGCCATCGAAGAGCAGCACGTAGCCCTGAATGGTGGGTAGACTCTCGTTGCCCGGAAAAAGGCTCACCAGCTTGGCGCCGAAGACGTGCGGCGCGTCGAGCGCTCCGGGCATCACCAGCAGGCTTTCACCGCGCTCCGAGACGGGCAGGTGAGTGCGCAAAGGCAACCGAATCCTGCCGTTCGAGAGCGCGATCTGTACCTGCGCCATGAGATCGATGCACGCCGGCATGGCGAGTGCTGCGCGTACGGTCCCGGCGTCGTAGACGGCCAGGCTCATCCGCGCGCACCGAGGCGCTTGCGGGTGAGGAACCGGTCGAGCGCGTTGGCGAAGTTCTGAACGTCGCGCTTGTCGAGGGCCGGCGGACCGCCGGTGACGATGCCGGTGCCGCGCAGCTCGTCCAGCATGTCCCGGCGGTTCAGGTGGTCCTTGATGTTCTCCCTGTCGTAGAGCATCCCCCGCGGTGTCAGGGCGCCGCCGTCGCGGCTGACGACCGCGTCCGCGAGTGGGATGTCGCCGGTGATGACCAGATCGCCCGGCTGCATTCGCTCGACGATGGTGTTGTCCGCGACGTCGAAGCCACTCTCCACCTGAACCGAGGAGATCCAGGGAGACGGAGGTGTGCGCAGGAACTGATTGGCGACCAGCACCAGGCGCACGCCGCGCCGCTCCGCGGCCCGAAACAGCACGTCGCGGATGACTTTCGGGCACGCATCGGCGTCGACCCAGACGGTGAATGGCGTGCTTTCGCTGTCAGACGTCATCGGCGTGAACTCAGCTCCGTGATGGCCCGAATCTCTTTCAGCCGTGCAATTTCCCGGGTACGTGCTTCCAGCTCCGAGTAGGCGGTCATGGTGTCCCTGTTGGTTGTCGTTGGGTTCCCGGAGGGCGGAGTATAAAGTCGGAAGTTACCTCTGGCAGGATCAGGACACACGTGGCGCGAATCAATCGGGGTTCCCCCGCCTTCTGATGGTTGCCTGGCTCGACTTTTTCGGCGTGTTCGTCTTCGCGATCAGCGGCGCGCTGGCGGCGGACCGGCGCGGCATGGACCTGTTCGGTTTCGTGGTCATCGCGCTGCTCCCCGCGGTAGGGGGTGGAACCGTGCGCGACATCATTCTCGGTGCGCCGGTGTTCTGGGTGCAGGATCCGACTTACCTCTGGCTGGTAGTCGCGGCCGCCGTTCTCACGTTTGCCGCGGCGCGCCAGATCCTGCGCGTCGAGCGCTGGCTGCTCTGGGCGGATGCGGTGGGTCTGTCCGTGTTCTGCGTGGCCGGTGCCGCAAAGTCCCTGGCCCTGACCGGATCGCTGGTGATCAGCGTCTTCATGGGGGTGGTCACTGCCGTGCTCGGCGGCATCGTACGGGACACCGTCTGCAACGAGATTCCGCTCGTGCTGCGCCAGGACATCTACGCGACCGCGGCGTTCGCCGGCGCGCTTGCTCTGGTGCTGCTCGTCGGGTTCGGGGTCGCCCAGCCGCTGGCGTTGTGGCTCGGTGCCGGCCTCTGCTTTCTGGTGCGAGCCTCGGCCCTGATCTGGGGCTGGTCGCTGCCGAGACGACGGGCGCCCTGATGGCCGGTGGCACCCGTTCACCCTGCCGAACGCGCAGTCGTTCACGGCGTCGGCACCCAACTCGTCTACAATCTCCGCCTTCCCAGCTCACCCGGAGAGCGCCATGCCGAGTGCCCCCCGCCCGATCCCCGAGTGTCCGACAGAACGTGACTTTCACGACGCGTGGCTGGGCGCCACCGCTGGAGTGACCGACGAGGTGGCCCTGGCACTGAACGGCGGCAGCCTGGCGGATCGGATGGCGTGGGTCTTCCAGAGCGGCTACCAGGCCGCCGTCCGCCGTTGTTTCCCGGAGTTCCGCTGCAGCGGCTGGACCTGCTTTGCGGTTGCGGAGCCCAGGGACGGACCTGCCTGCCGGATCACGGGGGACGATGACGACTACGTGCTCGACGGGGAAAAATCCTGGATAGCGGGCGCCGGCTGCCTGGAGCAACTCGTCTGCTCGGTGGGCGAGGGTGATGGGAGATGTTTTCTTGCGGTACCCGCCGACGCCGCCGGCGTCACTCTCAGCCTGCCGCGGGAACCGACCTTCCTGGCCGAGATGAGTCAGGGTGCGGCGAGCTTCGATCAGGTAAGGGTGCCCGGCTCCGGGATCCTGAGGGAACCGAACCGGGCGCGCTGGTTTCGCGGTGCCGAGCCGCTGTACGTACTGCTGGCGTTGAACGCCTGCCTGAAGGCGCACGCGGAGCGCAAGGGAGACACCGGGGTGGCGGAGCGCGCGGACGCGGCCATTGCCCTGGGCACGCCGCTGGCACCGGAGCTCGGCGACAGGGACCGGATGGTCGCCGGGCTCACCGTACTGCGCGAGGCGACGGCCGGCGTGATCGACGTCGCGTCCGGTCTGGTGGCTGCGGTTGGTGGTGCTCTCGCCCGTTCCTGGGAAGCGGACGAGCTGCTGTTCGGCATGTTCGGGGTCGGCGGGCCCCGGCCTTGACCCGGATCAACGAGCTGGGCCAGCCGGTTGGTGACCCGGTACCTGAGTGGCAGGGCGCCAGGGCGCCGGGCCGCGACCCCATGGCCGGACGCTTCTGCCGTCTGGAGCCGCTCGATGCCGCGCGCCACGCGGATGACCTGTTCGAGGCCTATGCGGCGGATCGCACCGGTGCCCTGTGGACCTATATGGCCGACGGTCCGTATCTCTCGGCGGATGCGTTTCGTGCTGCGATGGAGAGCGCGGCGGTGTCCACGGACGCGGTTTACTACGCGATCGTCGAGCGCGGCAGCGGTAAACCGGCAGGCAGGGCGGCGTATCTCAGGATCGGCCCGCAGGCAGGCAGCATCGAGATCGGCAGCATCGCGTTTGCACCGTCACTGCAGCGCACGCCGGCCGCGACCGAGGCCATGTATCTCATGCTCGTGCGGGTTTTCGATGAGCTCGGCTATCGCCGCTGCGAGTGGAAGTGCGACGCGCTGAACGAGCCTTCCCGGCGTGCTGCGGAGCGTCTCGGATTCACCTACGAGGGACTCTTCCGTCAGGCGCTCGTCTACAAGGGGCGCAACCGGGACACGGCCTGGTATGCCATGATCGACAGGGACTGGCCGGCGATCCGGCGCGGCTTCGAGAGCTGGTTCGATCCGGCGAACTTCGACACCGATGGGGGCCAGAAGGTGTCGCTCGCCACGTTCATCGCCGCGGCCATCGCCGCAGAGCAGGGGCCCTAGCGGACCCAGCGGCCGCCGAGCATGACCCCGACGATGCGGCGGGTGTGCTCGATGCGCTCGAGCGGGTCGGCGGCCAGGAGCACCAGATCGGCACGCATGCCGGGGGCGATCCGGCCCATCTCTCCCTCCATCTGAAAGAACGCGGCGGGCTGCACTGTGGCGGCATAGAGCGCTTCCCGTGGGGTGAGTCCCGCCTCCACCAGCTGGGCGAGCTCCGTGTGCAGGCTCCACCCCGGGATGCCCAGACCGATCGGCGTGTCGGTGCCCGCGCCGATGGGCACGCCCTGGGCCTTCAGCC
>JASFLG010000362.1:0-5089 GCA_050118205.1 Pseudomonadales bacterium | reverse complement strand
GCGGTGGAGAACTCCATCATCCGGCGCATCTGCTCGCGGCTCGGCGGCGGTGGCAGCTCGCCGCCGTTGTCGCGAACACGACGCAGCAGCTCGAAGGCTCCTTCCCGTATCTCGGCAGCAATCTCGTCGGAGTAGTTGCCCGAGTCGTCCGGAAACAGGCTGCCTTCCGGCACCACGATCGGTTCGGGCGTGTAGCGCTCGCTCATCCACTTATCATCGCCGCTGAGCTGCGTCATCACCATCAGCAGCGTCGGCAGGTTCACGTCGGCGAGCGCCTGGCGCAGATCGTCGTCGGTCCCCGGAATCGTCATCGCCGTCATCGTCTCTCCCCGTGACTGAGTGTTCCCGGGACATTCTAGCCGCCGTGGCGGCACCCGTCACAGCAGCTGAAACCCGAGACAGACGAGCAGGATCAGCGCGGTCATCCCGAGTAGCAGCCAGCGCGAGCCGCGGGCCGGTACGGTGACCGCCGTCCGCCAGCCCGCAAGCTCCGGCAAACCGGCCACCAGCACGGCTACCAGGAATCCCACCGCGTTCCACCAAAGCCAGGAGATCTCCGGCAGGAACAGCCAGAGTCCGAAGTTGCCCACGATCCCCGCCGCAAAACCCGCGAGCGCGCGGCTCTGCCGGCTCGGGTCAGACACGCCCTTACCGGCCAGGAGCGCGAGAACGAACAGCGCAAGCAATGGGCCATTGACCATGGAGCCGATCTTGTTGATCGCCTCGAGCACGGTGGGGGCGATACGCTCCACCTGGTAGCTGAATCCCACCGCAAACGCACCCCACCCCAGGGTCGCAAGCTTGGAGGCAACGAAGAGCTTGCGCTCCGAAAGCCCGCCGCGCCGGTCCAGGAAATCCTCCACCGTGGCGGCCGAGAGTGCGTTCAGGGCCGAATCGATGGACGACATGGCGGCAGCGAAGATGCCCACCATCACCAGCCCGAGCAGGCCCTCGGGAAAGTGTGCGAGCACGTACACGGGAAACACGAGATTCACGTTCGGCGCACCGCCAGCGGTCCGGGGCAGCGTGCCGAGAAAGCCCGGGTGCGCAGCCGCGTAGGCGGCGAGCACCAGGCCGAGCAGACAGTAAAGCAGCACCAGAGGGAAGCGCAGCAGGCCGTTCAGCAGCAGGACCCGGTTCGACGCGGCAACCGACCGGGCCGCCAGCACCCGTTGCGCCTGGCTCTGGTCGCAGCCGTAATACGCTGCATAGAGAAAGAAGCCGCCGATGAGCATGGGCCAGAAGCCATAGTGTTCCCCGGCCGTGAGTCCCCAATTGAGGTCGATCGCGCGCATGCGGTCCAGCGCCATCACCGACGGCAGGGTCACCTGCTCGGAGACCAGCAGCAGCGTGACCCCGACCCCTGCGAGGATCAGCAGCATCTGAATCACGTCGCTGATCACCACCGCCCGCATCCCACCCAGCACGTCGTAGGCCACGGTCACCCCCATGAGGATGACCACCGCCCCCGTGTAGCCGATGTCCAGCAGCAGGGTCAGGACCAGGGCGACGCCGTAGACCGTGACGCCGGTGGCGATGCCCCGGAAGACCTGAAACGAAAGGCTTGCCACCAGGCGCGCGCGAGCACCGAGGCGCTCCTCGAGAAACGCATAGATCGACACGTGACCACCGGCGCGAATCGGGCTCATGAGAAACATGAGGGCCAACATGGCCAGTGGCACCGCGAGCTCGTACTGGAGCCAGAGCATCCCGCCCCCGGCCACGAACCCGACGAATGCCGGCGCGCCGAGCAGGCTGTTGGTGGAGCACTGGGTGGCAATGGTCGACGTGGCAAGCGGCAACGCGCCCATGTCGTTGCTCCCCAGGTAGTAGTCCTTCCGGGTCTGCTGGCGCCGCCCGACCGCCGCCGACAGCGCCAGCATCGCCGCCAGATAGGCGGCCACCACGACCCAATCCAGCGCGCTCACCGCCCTGGCACGCTAACTGCTTGACCTGGGTGGGTCCCCACCAGCGGGGTCGCGCCCGAATCGGGGGCATTGAACGAAAAAAGCGCAGTCACGGGGCTATGACGGAGCAAGATTCAAGCCAGGCAAAAGAGGTGCAGAGTGCAGCGCCCGCACCCCTGCAGAAACGCCTCCGAACGCTGCTCGAGCTGCTCTACCCGCCCGCCAGCGCGGAACCCCTGGCGGCCCGGCTCATCGCCATCGCGGGGTCTGCGGAACGGGCGGCGACGGCGCCGCCCCGCTCTGATCGCCCGCTGCTGATCACCTATGCCGACACCATCCGCTGCTCGGGAGAACCGCCGCTGGCGACCCTGGAACGGTTTCTGGCGCACCACGTTGGTGCATCCATTGGCAGCGTGCACCTGCTGCCCTTCTATCCGTCCTCCTCGGACGACGGCTTTGCCGTCGTCGACTACCGGATGGTCGATCACCACGTCGGTAGCTGGGAGCACGTTCGCGCCCTCGCCGACGACTACGAGCTCATGTTCGACCTGGTCATCAATCACTGCTCCCGGGAGTCGCTGTGGTTCGCCGACTTCGTCAGCGGGCGCGATCCCGGACGGCATTTCTTCATCACGCTCACCGAGGGATCTGACACCTCTGCCGTGATCCGACCGCGCAGCACGCCTCTGATTTCCACGGTGCACACCTACGCCGGCATCCGGCACGTGTGGAACACGTTCAGCGATGATCAGGTCGATCTCAACTTCGCCAATCCGGACGTGCTCGAGGCGTTCGTGGATATCCTGTTCTTCTACATCCGCCAGGGTGCCAGCCTCATCCGCCTCGACGCCATCGCCTTTCTCTGGAAGCGCCTCGGCACCAGCTGCATGAGCCTGCCCGAGACGCACGTGGTGGTGAAGATCCTGCGCGCGCTGGTGGACAATGCCGCGCCCTGGGTCCGCCTGGTGACGGAGACCAACGTCCCGCACGAAGAGAACGTGAGCTACTTCGGCAGCGGTGACGAGGCCCACATGGTCTATCAGTTCTCCCTCGCGCCACTGCTGCTGTACAGCTACGTGTTCGGTGATGCGAGTTACCTCACCACCTGGGCGGCCAGGCTGACGCCACCACCCCCCGGCACCACCTACCTCAACTTCATCGCCTCCCATGACGGTATCGGCCTGCGGCCGCTCGAAGGCCTCATCCCGGAAGAGAACGTCGCACGGCTCGTGACGCACATGCACGAGCGCGGTGGCTTCGTCACCCTGCGCGATGCTGGAGACGCCACCCAGAAACCCTATGAAATGAACGTGGCACTGTTCAGCGCCTTCGACGAAGCGCTCGAACCCTATCTCGCAGCCCACACCCTGCTGCTCTCCTTCCAGGGGCTGCCGGCGCTCTATGTGCACAGCCTCCTGGCAACCCCGAACGACCGGGACCTGGTGGAGCAGACGGGCAGAACCCGATCCATCAACCGCGGGTCCTGGCAGCTTGCCGACCTGGAGGCCAGATTAGCGGATGCGGAGTCGCCCCAGGCAAAGGTGCTCGCCCACTGCCGCGAGCTGATCGCGCGCCGGGAGGCGCAACCGGCTCTGCATCCGACGGCCGCGCAGCATGTTAGCCCGAGTCCACCCGGCGTGTTTCTGCTGCGCAGGTCGTGCACCGAGCAGCGTCTGATCGTGGCCGCATCCATGCTTCCGGAGACGCAGCGCATGCCGGTCGCCGGCACGGGACTCCCGCAGGGGCGTTTTTTCGACCAGCTCAGCAACCAGGCGGTGGAGATCGGCGAGACGCTGACCCTCGCGCCGTATCAGGTGCTGTGGCTCGACGTGACCGGGGCGGCGGAGTAGATCAGGCGACGGCTGCGCGCACCGCCGACCCGGTGGCGTGCTCGGCCCGGTCCGCGGCCACGGCCTCGATCAGCTCACCGTAGACATTCCGGTAGACGCTGGTCACGCGATGCCAGGAAGGGATGAAGGGAGACTCCTCGCCGCCCTCCAGATAGGCCTCACCCGCCTTCAGGATGTTCGCAGCGAACAGCTCCACGGCCTGCTCCTCGGCATGGCGGTCGAGGCTCAAACCGTTGATCGCCGCATCGTTGGCATAGGACTCGATCAGGTCCAGGGCGATACGGTAGTAGCAGGCTTTGGCCGTGCGCACCGCCCCGGAGTCGAAGACCACGCCATAGGTGGCCAGCTTCTTGAACAGCGCCTTGGCGATGTCGAGGCTCATGCGCGAGAGTCCACGGCTCGCATCCTCCGCCGAGAGGTCCTGGTGCTTATGATCGTAATTGTCGGCGATCTCCACCTGACAGAGCCGGTTGGTGGAGTGGTTGCGGTATACCTCCGACAGCAGGCCGATCTCGAGCCCCCAATCGGACGGGATCCGCAGATCCGTGAGCACGTCGGCTCGCATGGCGAACTCCCCGGCCAGCGGGTAGCGGAAGCTGTCCAGATAATCGAGATAAGGGTGGCCGTCGGCCAGCTTCTTCATCGTCCGGATCAGCGGCGAGACCAGGAGTCGGCTGACGCGCCCGTTGAGCTTGTCGTCCCCGAGCCGGGCGTAGTACCCCTTGCAGAACTCATAGGCGAACTGAGGGTTCGCCACGGGGTAGATCAGGCGCGCGAGCAGCGAGCGGTCGTAGGTGGTGATGTCGCAGTCGTGCAGAGCCACCGCCTCCACCGAGCCGAGGGCCTGCACATAACCGAAGCAGTACCAGACGTTGCAGCCTTTGCCGCGCTCACCGGGCGCAAGCCCTTCCGCCGCCAGATTCTCCTGAATGCGCCCGAGCCGCGGCCCGTCGTTCCAGAGCACATGATGCCGCTGGGGTAGGACCGAAAAGTACTCGAGCGCGTGGCGATACTGGTCTTCCGTAGCCTGGTCGAGACCGATGACGATCTCGGAGAGGTACGGTACCTGACTCAGCGCATCGACGATGTTGGCCAGGGCCGGGTGCTCGAGCTCCGAGTAAAGACACGGCAGCACCAGCGCCATGGGCCGCTGCCTGGAGAATCCGACCAGCTCCGTTTCCAGCGCCTCCAGCGGGCGATTCGACAGGTTGTGCAGGGTTGTGATGATGCCGTTCTGAAAGAAGTCGCTCATGACAGGACCGCTCCCTGGTCGTGGTGGTCGAGCACCCCGGAGACGGCTTCGAGCCAGGCGGCAGGACCGGCAATCGGCGC
>JASFLG010000361.1:0-5126 GCA_050118205.1 Pseudomonadales bacterium | reverse complement strand
AGCGCGCTCGTTCCCTTGGTGTATGCCGCGTAGCACATCTTCAGCGCCGACGCGGCGCCCGCATCACCCGGCACGACGTGCACGGCCAGCACCCCGTCACCGAACCAGCGGCGCACCTGATCCGCCCCGCCCCCGGACACGTACAGACGGGTCGTGCCGGCGCGAACGGCGGGAGGGCCGACGATCCCACCATCGATGAAACCGGGTCCCACCACCTCGGCCAGGGCCCGCGCCGTTGCCGGGGCCACGGCGTTGGCGTCGAGGAACGGGCCCCGGAAGCCGGCACCGGCCGCCGCGCTCGCCACGTCGGCTGCCGCGTGGGGCGGGCAGACGCTGATGATCGCGTCGCTCGTGGCGACCAGCTGCGGGAGCGTCTCCACGGCGACGAGCCCCGCATCCGCGGCCCGGCGCGCCGTCGCCGCACTGCGACCTTCGGACAGCCACAGCACCTCGTGGCCGGCGGCGACCAGCGCGCCCCCGAGGGTTGCGCCCATGGCGCCGGGATGGAGCAGGGCAATCTTCACAGCCGGTAGTCCAGCGGCGGCGCGCGATCGCCGAGGAGCGCCTCGTACTCGAAGTCCTCGCCCCGCTTCTCGACCAGCTCCGCCCTGGCCTTATCGATGATGGTCGGGTTCTCGATGAGATCCTCCGCGGTGCGCGCGAGCAACCGCGCGGCCAGGGCCATGCCCCTGTGGCCGATGCTGGTGCCGCCGGCCGCCACCGCCTGCCAGCTGTGTGCCGGCGTGCCGGGCACCCAGGTAGCGGTGCCGAAACCGACCGTGGGCACGTTCCAGCTCACGTCACCCACGTCCGTGGAGCCCATTCCCTGGGTGATCCCGAACGGCCGGATTTCAGCGGTCGAGTCGATGGCCGGCAGCTCGCCGGTGAGCGTGGTGCGGATCTCCCGGGCGAAGGCACGTTCTTTGTCGTCATAGAGAAAGCCGCCCAGCTCACGCAGGTTGCCGTCCACCAGCCGCGCGAGCGTCTCGTTCGGAAGCAGGGGGTAGTTGCCGTGCATGACCTCGTAGGTCATTTCGGTGCCGGTGCCCAGCGCCCCCGCTTCGGCGGCCCGCACCACCCGTTCGAACAGCGCCAGCACCTGATCCACGTCCGGGTGGCGCACGTAGTAATAGACCTGCGCGGTTTCCGGAACGATGTTGGGTGCATCGCCGCCATCGGTGATCACGTAGTGAATTCGGGCATCCGACGGCATGTGCTCACGCATCATGTTGACCATGTAGTTCATGGCCTCCACCCCGTCGAGCGCCGATCGGCCCCGTTCCGGAGCGGACGCCGCGTGCGCCGCGATGCCATGGAAGGTGAAGCGGCCCGACTTGTTCGCCGTGCTGCTCGCCGCCGCGGCGCTGTTGCCGTCCGACGGGTGCCAGTGCAGCACCACGTCGACGTCGTCGAAGAGCCCGGCCCGGGTCAGGTAGACCTTGCCGGAGCCCCCTTCCTCGGCCGGGGTGCCGTACACGCGCACCGTCGCGGTGGACCCCGTCTCATCGAGCCAGTCCGCCAGCGCCAGCGCTGCGGTCACCGACGCCGCTCCGAACAGGTGATGGCCGCAGGCGTGCCCGGGCGCATGGGGCTCCAGCGGCGAACGGTACGGCACGGCGGCCTGGGAGAGCCCGGGCAGGGCATCGAACTCGGCCAGAATGCCGATCACGGGCTTTCCCCGGCCATAGGTCGCCACGAACGCCGTGGGAATATCCGCCACTCCGGATTCGACCCGGAAGCCGCGGGCTCCGAGCGCGTCCTGGAGCGTCCGACTGCTCCGCTCTTCCAGGTAGCCAAGCTCCGCGAATCCCCAGATCGCGTCCGCCAGTGCCGCTCCGGAGTCGAGCCGGGCATCGACCAGCGCGTCGACCTCGTCGGCAGCCGTCGGCGGCGCGAGGAACATGGTCGCCGCCAGGTACCCGGCCGAAAGAAACACCGTCAAGCGCTTGAACAGATCTGCCATGACACCCCCGTTACTTGACGAGACGCAAAGGTAGCGTGTTTCACAGTCCGTTGACACCGGTCAACGGAAGCTGGCCCGTGCGGAGGTGTTCAGTTACCGTTCAGACAGAGGGGCGTAGCGTGCGAAAGAGCCGCCAGGAGAGGCACACGGGTCAGGTCCGAAAGACCATCGGACCGGAACACGACAGGATGACCGACCAGAAGGACCAGTCAGGCAGATGAACAAGCTGATCTCGACCACCGCCGCGCTGCTCGCGCTCATGGGCGCCTCCACCGCGCTCGCCATCAACCGGGTGCCCGAGGGTGTGACGGTGTCCCGTATCGAGGGCGCCGATGCGATCAGCGGCTGGTCGCAGATCGACAACCAGCGGGTGCTGGTCAATCTGGACGAGAAGGACACCTATCTGCTGACCCTGAAGTACCAGTGCCACGGCCTCGCCTGGGCACAGAACGTATCCGTCACCATGTCCAACAACACGATCTGGGCAGGCTTCGACGAGATCCAGGCCGATGGGCTCGCCTGCCCCATCCACAGCATCCAGAAGATCGACCCGAAAGACCTCTGAGCGAGCGGCAACGAGCTGGGTATCCCAAGGCAGGAAGCGCCTTCAGCGCGTCCCCACGCGGACAAGGGCTCCGGCTCCTCGACATCAGCGCGTGACGCGCCGCGTCGGGTTACGTAGGTAAGAAGTGAACCGGGTAGCTGATCGTGGTCGTGCTCACGTCCCGCTCGCCGAAATCGAACAGACGCACCCGGTTGACGATCTTGGCGATCACGCTCTCGTCGTCGATCTCCGAGGCGACCACCTTCACGTCCATCACCTGCCCTGAGGGACTGATCACCAGCTCGAGCACGACCTTGCCCTGGAGCGTCGGATCCTGCCGCAGCGCCCGGTTGTAGATGGCGAAGATGGCACCCTTGTTGGTATCGAACACCCGCCGGATATCCTCGATGCTGCGGCTGCGGCCGTCGAGCTGACGCGGTGCCTGCACCCCGCCTTCGCCTTTGCTCGCCTCCGGGACCTCCACCCTGGTGGTCTCGCGGCCAGACAGGGCCACGCCGCCCGTATCCCGGGACAACGCGGCCACATTGACCCCGGCGCTGCGGGTACCGTGCTTCGAGGTGAGCAGCGAACGATCGATGCTGGCGGCCTCGCCCGAGCCCTGCTGAATGGCTCCGGTGTCCTGCAGCTTGCTCACATCCACGGCGTCGCGCATGTCGGCGAAAGCGTCCTTGAAGGCGAGCAGTCCCGATACGGCTGCCTTTTCCTTGGCGTCCGCCACGGTCGGTTCCGGCTCGGGAACCTTCTCGGGCTCGGGCTCGGGTGCCTTTTCCGGCTCCGGCTCCGGCTTCACCTCGTCTTCCACCACTTCCGGCTTCGGCGGCGGCGGCACCACCACGGGTTCCGGCTTCTCGAGCATGATGCGCGCAAGCTGCGGCGGCAGTTCCTCGAGCTCCTGGCGGTCCACCTCCGGGACGGGAAGCATCGGTATCACGATCCCGCAGAGCACGATGACCGCGAGGACGATGGTCAACCATCGCTTGAAGTTCTTCGAATCCTGGCGGTTCAGATCCCACGGCAGGCTGAACTCGGGCATGGACACCATCACCATCACCGTCATGACGCGCCTCCCACCGTCACGACCGCAGCGGCCGCCGCGGTCTCCGGACCACCGCCCTCGACGAGACCTGCCTCCATGTCGCTCTCCAGCCTGTTGACAGCCAGGGAGATCTTCGCGAAGTCGGTGGTCTGGCAGGTGAGCATCACCTTCTTCAGAAGCCAGTACGGCAGCTCTTTGTCGCCCATGATCGTGATCTCGAAACCACCTTCCGGGATCTCGCCCTTGCGGCTCGCCTGATACTCGAGCTCGGACTTGAGCCCGTCGATGACGCTGACGGCCGGGTCGGCAATTTCCGCTACCCTCGCCACCGGACGTCCCTGGAGCACCAGGTCGTCCTGGCTGATGGAGATCACCAGCCGGTTCTCGGGCCGCTTGTCGGACGTGGAATCCGGCAGCTGGATCTTCGAACTGGTCTGCAGCACTTCCACCTCGGAGGAGTTCACCATCAGGAAGAAGACCAGAATGGTGAAGATGTCCATGAGCGAAACCAGGTTCAGAGAGCCGGCCTTGCGGTGTTTCTTCTGGGCGATGCGCCGCTGCTGGTGACGGATCTGACTCATGACGGGCTCCCCTTCCGAACCGGCGCGTCACCGAGGGAGATCACCGGGAAGAGCTCCGCGTGCACCACCTCCAGGTTCTGCACCGCAGGGTAGGAGCGCACCTTGTCCATGATGGTCACCAGGGTCTGATAATCGGTCTCCTGCTCGAGCAGCACGGTGATGTCCTGCTTCTCGGGCATGCGCCGCTTCAGTTCCTGCATCACCAGTGAGAGCTTGGCGAAGTCGTGCTGGCCGTCCACCTTCGGGATGCTCTTTATGGTGCCGCCGCGACCATCGGCCACCACCAGGGCGTCGTCCTTGACCACCACCTCCAGGTGCACGGCATCCGGATCGAAGGCTTCCGAAGCACTTTCACCTGTCGGGAAGTTCAGATCGATGACCGTCGTGTGGGTGAACACCATGGACAGGAGCAGCACGGGTACCAGCACGATCATGAGATTCATGAACGGCGTGACGTCCAGGTCTGTCGCATCCTGATGCTTGTGTTTGCGGTGCTTGACGCGATCCATGCCGGTTCTCCTTGGCGGCGATTGACCCCCGGACGACTGCCCGTGCCGTCAGGCCCTGGCAGCGGCGGGTTTCTGCCCCTGGGGGACGCCCGCCTTCTCCCCGTCCATCAGGTTCAGGAACTTGACCACGGCGATCTCCAGGCTCTCCACGATTGCCGCCGTCTTCGACTGCAGCATGGAGTGCACCAGCAGAAGCGGTATGGCGACCATCAGGCCGAACGCCGTAGTGTTCATGGCAATGGAGATGGAGGAGGAAAGCAGGGTTGCCTTCTCTGCCGGGTCGGCATTGGCGACCGCGGTGAATGCCGCGATGAGACCGATGATCGTGCCGAGCAGCCCGAGCAGCGTCGCGATGTTCGCGAACGTGGCGAGATACGGCGTACGCCGCTCGATGTTCGGCAGAATCTCGAGCAGCCCTTCTTCCATCGCGTACTCGATGTCCGTGCGGCGCCGCGACGAGGAACGCCGGTTC
>JASFLG010000360.1:0-5138 GCA_050118205.1 Pseudomonadales bacterium | reverse complement strand
TGTATCGGGAGGCGGCCGACGCCGGCGCGCGGCTCCTGCTCTGCGGTCACACCCACGGTGGCCAGCTCTGTCTGCCCGGCGGCTATCCCCTCACACTGGATGCGCGCATCCCGCGCCGTCTGGGACGGGGTGCCTGGGAGCACGCCGGCATGCAGGGCTACACGTCCCGGGGGACCGGCGCGTCGGTGGTCGGTGTCCGTCTGAACTGCCCGCCGGAGATCACCGTGCACCTGCTGCACGGAACCACAGCCCGTCAGTAGGGCTGCTCGCGAACGCCGAGCCGGAACATGAGCTTCGAGACCAGGAGCTCACCGACGATGAACACGCCCACCAGTACCGCGACGTCGGTTCCGTCGAGCCCCAGGTCCGTCCGGTAGAGCCACATCGGCACCAGCGCCTCCGGTATCTGATCGAGCCCGAGCGCCTGGGCGCTCGGTGCCAGTTTCAACCGACGCTTGAAAAAGCTCGAGAGCAGGTCACCAGCCATGGACGCGGCCGCAAACCCGACCCCGAGCGTCCACGGCAGGCCGAGCAGCGGCGCCAGGATCCCGGTGGCGACCAGGCTCAGCAGCACCCCACGCACCGTCTTGCTCGAACCCAGCAGCGGCCGCCCGTCGAAGAAACGCAGTCCGCCATCCAGCGGTACGGCCAGCCGATCACCGAGCAGACGCTTACCGAGCACGGGCGACCCGTTGGCGGCGAGCAGCAGCAGAAGCACTTTCACAGCGACCAGCGGATCCGGCATGCCGCGCAGTATAGCGGCGATCCCGGTCAACCGGCCCGGCCGACCGGGGCCCTTCGTCCTTCCGATCGGAGCGCGGGCTGACTAGCATCCCCGGGGACGTGCATCGAAAGAAGGAGACGCGAATGAGAATCCCGGCCATCACACCGGCAGGCACCATGTCCCGCCGGGTCGCTGTCGCCGCCGGCCGTGCGCTGGTGATCGCCGCCCTTCTCCTGACAGCGGATACCAGCCGGGGCAGCTACGGCATCTACGTGGGCCGCAACCTCACCGAGGATGGCAGCGTGCTGCTCGGTGGCAGCGGCGACGAGGTATCGAGCCACTGGCTGGAGATCGTGCCCGCCCGGGACCATCCCGAGGGAGCGACCGTGAGGGTGGGGGTCGATCGGACGGCCGTCCTCCCCGGAGAATTCATGGAAATCCCTCAGGCACAGCACACGTACCGCTACCTGACCATGAACTACTCGGAGTACGAGGGGTTTCCGCCGCCGCTGACCAACGGTGGCCTCAACGAGCACGGCGTCGCGGCGAGGGACATCTGGAGCGACTCCCGCAAGGAACTCGTCGAGATGACCCCGGATCCCCAGCACGGTCCCAACTACAGCGACCTCTCACGGATCGTCATGGAGCGGGCCCGATCGGCCGAGGAGGCGGTCGAGATCGTCGGGGCCCTCATCGATACCTATGGATATTCGTCCTACGGGGGCAACTCGCACCTGTTCGCGGATGCCAGAGAGGGTTGGGTACTGATCGACTATGCCGGCGGTCAGGGACTGTGGATCGCGCGCCGGCTCGGCCCCGACGAGGTGTTCATGGCCTATCCCGGTTACATCGGGGAGATCCCTCTCGACTTCCAGGACGACCCCGACTTCCGCGGCTCGGCGAACTTCATCGACTTCGCGGTCGAGCAGGGCTGGTACGACCCTGAACACGACGGCCCGTTCGACGCCGATGCCGTCTACGGCACGTCCTATGTCCGCCATCCGCGACGCGAGGTGGAGACGGCGCTCGCCGCCGCTGCGCCCGTGACCCTGCGCAGGATGCTGGACACGGTGCGCGATCCGCTCATCTCCAAGGACGCGACCGGCTATGGCCAGGTGGCACAGCTTCGCCAGGACGTGCGGGGAGATCTGCGCACGCTCTGGGTGGCACCCACCGGCTCGGTGACCGCGCCCTTCATTCCCTGGCGCATCGGCGTCACCTCGATACCGGCGGAATTCGGCAAGCATCGCTATCTGACCAAGGGTGAGGCGACACGATACGTGACACGCGACTGGCAGATCCGCGAAGCCACCCTGTTCGCCGGCCGCCTGTTCAAGCGTCTCATGTACTTCACCTGTGACCACCCGGCGACGTTTCTGCCGGAGGTCACCGCGGCGCTCACCGCGTTCGAGAACCAGATGATCGACGAGCAGCCGGATCTCGAGGCCGTCGCTTCGACACTGTGGGCAACCGGCATGCCCGATCAGGCCCGCCGGATGCTGACCGACTACTCGCACTCTCACGCGCAGGATGCGCTGGCGCTCGGCCAGGCACTCCTCGGCAGCATCGAGGCACGCACGCGGCTTCTGTACGGATTGCGGGAGCCGACCACCGACGAGGTGAGCCGGCTCGACTATCAGATGGTGACCTGCCGCCCCCCCGAGTGAGCGCCGTCCGAGGGTCTGGGAGCCTGCTGTTCAGCAGTCTGCTAGGCCGCGATCTCTCCGTCCTTCCGGCCCAGACCGAAGAAGGCCCGGGTGCGCCTGGCCACCTCTTCGACGAATTCCGTCTCCAGATGAATGTGGTGCGGCCCGGGCAGCCGTTCGACCGTCAGGTTCGGATGGTGCGCCTCGGCATCCGTGATCTCGCCCTGGTACCACTTGTCGCCCTGCTCGGCGACCAGCAGCAGGGCCGGTGCAGTGCTGCTCTCCAGCAGCACGTCGATGGTCTGCCGGGTGTGACGCAGGGGCGTGGGGAAGCGGATCCTCGGGTCCGTCCGCCAGGTGACCCCGCCCGGCACCCGCTTGTGGCCGCGCTCGACGAGCACGATGGCCGCCTCGAACGTCTGATCTGTCGCCTGGGCGACGCGTCTGGCCATGGTCTCGATGTCGGGATACACCCTCGGTGCCTTGTCGTGGGCATTGAGCATCTTCTCGATCGCTTCCCGGTTCTGGCCAATCCGTTCCTGGACGGAGATGCCGCCGGTGGCGATGAAGCCGTCGATCAGCACCGAACGTTCCACACGCTCGGGGAACATGGCAGCCAGCTCGCTGGCGATGCTCGCCCCCATGGAGTGGCCGAGCAGACTGAACCGTTCCCAGCCGAGCACCGCGGCCACGGCCATCACGTCCTGGATGTCCGTGAACGAGTGGTAGTGAACGCCCGGCGGCCGGTGCTCGGAGAGCCCGTGGCCGGCGAAGTCGAGCGCCACCAGATTGAGCTCCGGCAGACGGGGCGCGAGCCGGTCGAAGGTGTTGGCGTTGTCGAGCCAGCCGTGCAGGGCCAGCGTCGGCACGCCGTCCGGGTCCCCCCAGACCTTGGCCGCCAGCCGGCGACCGAACACCTCGAACGTAGCCGCCTCACCGCGGCGAACAGCACTGCTCATGGAAACCTCCGAGCCAAAAAGCCGCGTAGTCTACCGGGTTTCAGAGCCCAGCGGCGAACCATCGCGCCCGCCGCCGTGCGCACCTTTCCCGCGCGCAGGAATCCGGCCTTGCCACGCGACATGGAATACTGAAGAGTCTGCTGCTCAAGGACCGTCGGCGGCGGTCTCGACACAGGATTTCGGACCCATGAGCGTGCTGCGCATCCGCAATGGTGAGCTGGCCTTCGGCCACATCCCACTTCTCGACGGCGTGGAGCTCAGCATCGAGCCACGCGAGCGCGTCTGCCTCGTCGGCCGCAATGGCACGGGGAAATCCACGTTGCTCAAGGTCATCGCCGGTGAGCAGGCTCTGGACGCGGGGGAGCTCAGACGGGCCGATGGCGTGCGTGTCGCCAGGCTCGCGCAGGAGGTCCCGGACAGTGCCACGATGACGCTCTACGAGGTGGTGAGCGCCGGACTTGGCGACTTCGGCACGCTGCTGAATCGTTACCACGAGGCGAGCCACGCCCTGGCGGAGCGGGGCACCGATCTCACCGAGGCCGATCTCTCTGCCTACGGCAGGCTGCAGGCGGAGCTGGAGCACGCCGGCGCGTGGGAGGGTTCGCAACGGGTGGATGCCGTCCTGAGCCGTCTGTCACTGCCGCCCGACGCGCGCATGTCGGCGTGCAGCGGTGGCATGCGGCGTCGCGCGATGCTTGGCCAGGCGCTCGTCAGCCAGCCGGACCTCCTGCTCCTGGATGAGCCCACCAATCACCTGGATATCGCCGCGATCGATGCTCTGGAGGCCGCGCTGCTCGACTACTCGGGGGCAGTGCTGTTCGTCACTCACGATCGAACCCTCATCGACCATCTGGCGACACGCATCATCGAGCTCGACCGCGGAAAGCTGCGATCGTTTCCCGGAAACTACACCGCCTACGTGACCCGCAAGGCAGCGCAGCTCGATGCGGAAGCCGAGGAGAACCGGAAGTTCGACCAGACCCTCGCCGACGAGGAGGTCTGGATACGCCAGGGCATCAAGGCGCGCCGCACACGCAACGAAGGCCGGGTCCGCCGCCTGGAGGCAATGCGGCGGGAACGCGCCGGGCGTGTCGCGCGTGCCGGCAACGTTCGCATGCAGGTCGCCAGCGGCGAGCGTTCCGGCCATCAGGTGCTGGTGGCGGAGGACGTGACCTTCGCCTACGACGGCGTCCCGGTGATCGGGCATTTCTCCACGCTGATTCTCCGTGGCGACCGCGTCGGTATCATCGGGCCCAACGGATCCGGCAAGACCACGCTGCTCAGGTTGCTCCTCGGCACCCTCAAGCCCACGTCGGGCTCGATCGCAATCGGAACCCGATTGCAGATCGCCTATTTCGACCAGGAGCGCGCGCAGCTGGACGAGAATCGCTCGGTACGCGACAACCTCGCCGACGGATCGGATCACCTTCAGATCAACGGCAAGCCACGCCACGTCATGAGCTACCTGGCCGACTTCCTCTTCCCACCGGCGCGAGCCAACTCGCCCGTGAAGACCTTGTCGGGTGGAGAGCGCAACCGGCTGCTGCTGGCGCGACTGTTCGCCCGGCCGGCCAACCTGCTGGTGCTGGATGAGCCCACCAACGATCTGGATGTGGAGACGCTCGAGCTGCTGGAGGAGCTGCTCGCGGACTACGACGGCACCCTGCTGCTCGTAAGCCACGACAGGACCTTTCTGGACCGGACCGTGACCAGCACGCTGGTCCTGCCCGGTGACGGCACCGTCGAAGAGCATATCGGCGGCTACACCGACTGGGCACACACCCTGACGGATCGGTCGCAAGAGAGAAC
>JASFLG010000359.1:0-5142 GCA_050118205.1 Pseudomonadales bacterium | reverse complement strand
CCTCGATCTCCCGTCGCTTTGCCTCCGGGTTATCGGCAGCAGCAATCTCGCGGTGAAAGGCCACGGCCACCCCGCCTTCCAGCGGAAGGGCGCCCGACTCCACGGACGGCCACGCCAGCACATAGGCGTTGTCCCCGTAGTGCGCAGCGGTCGCCACGCCGAAGCCCTTGTGCACCTGAACCGATGCCCAGGGCACCCTCGCCTGCACGGCCGCCGCCACCGCCGCCATCCCGTAGCGTATGGTACCCGCGCGCTCGGCCTCCGGGCCGATCATGAACCCCGGCTGATCGACGAAGTTGACGATCGGCAGGTGAAACGTATCGCACATCTCCACGAAGCGGCGGTACTTCTGAGCCGCCTCGGCGGTCATCGCCCCCGCGTAGTGGTTGCAGTCGTTGCCGAGCACCCCTACCGGCTGGCCGTCGAGCCGGGCCAGGGCGGCGATCTGGCTGGGGCCGTACGTGGCCCCCATCTCGAAGACCGAGTCCACGTCCATCACCATTTCGATGATGGCGCGCATGTCGAACGGCGCGTTGGAGTCACGCGGCACGATGTCGAGCAGCTCGGGTTCCATCCGGTCCACGGGGTCGCTGCTGGCGACACGCGGCGCGTTCTCCCAGACATTTGCCGGCAGGTAAGAGAGAAAGCGGCGGATCTGCCGGAAGGCGTCGTGCTCGTCCTCGGCGATGTTGTCCACCACGCCGCTCGTCGCGTGTACGTCCACGCCGCCGAGCTCGTCCTTGGACATCTTCACACCCAGGGCGCGCTCGACCAGCGCCGGGCCCCCGATCAGGATCTGTGAGGTGTAACGGGTCATCACCGAGAAATGCGATGCCACCAGCCGGCCGGCGGGAAACCCGGCCACCGCGCCGAGCGCGGCCGATGCGATGGGCACCTGACCCATGGCGTCGGCAATGATCTTGAAGCGGGGCTCAGCGTACACGGGCTCGCCCACCGTTCCGCCCCGACGGCCCGAGCCCCGCACACTGCCCCCACCGCCTTCGAGCAGGCGCACCAGTGGCACCCGATACCGGGTCGCGAGGTGCTCCGCATAAACGCTCTTGCGCAGGCCCGCGGCATTCGGCGAGCCACCCTTCAGGGTGAAGTCCTCGCCGCCGACTACCAACCGACGCCCGTCGATGCGGCCGAAGCCCACCACGTAGTTGGCCGGAACGAACCCCTTGAGCTCGTCGTTCTCGTCGTAGTCCGGCAGGGCCGTCGCCCGGCCGTGCTCGGAGAACGAGCCGTCGTCGAGCAGCTCGTCGACCCGTTCGCGGATCGTGAGCCGGCCCTTGGCATGCTGGCGCGCGATACCTTCAGCGCCACCCTGCTGCTTCGCCAGATGGCGACGACGCTCGAGTTCCCGGACCTCGTTTTCCCAGCTCATGACCGACCCGGGCTCAGCCGTCCTGGAAGCTGGGTGGGCGCTTCTCGAAATTCGCCATGACCGCTTCCACCTGATTCGCCGAGCCGATCAGGCCCGTCTGCAGGCTCGCTTCCAGCTCGAGGCCGGTGCGGGCATCCGCATGCCAGCTCTGCTCGAGCAGCTTCTTGCCCGCCCGGATCGCATCCGGAGACTTCTGGGTGATCTCTTCGGCCAGGCCCATCGCCGCCGCGAGAGGGTCGTCGGCAATGTGGGTGACGAGTCCCAACGCCTTCGCTTCGGTTGCGGAGAGGACGCGGCCAGTGAACGTGAGCTCCTTTGCCACGTCGAGGGTTACCAGATCCCGCAGCGTCTGCGTGAGACTCATGTCCGGGATCAGACCCCACTTGATCTCCATGACCGACAGCTTCGCATCGGGCGCGGCAAAACGGATGTCCGCGCCGAGCGCGATCTGGCAACCGCCGCCGTAGGCAACACCGTGAATCGCCGCGATCACCGGCATCGGCAGGGTCTTCCAGACGTACGCGGGCCGCTGAGCGTGGTTCTCGGGTCCGTCACCCCGACTCATCAGCGCTCCGGTGGAGGAACCGCTACCGCTTCCTTGAGGCTCGGCCATGCCCGCGAAGCTCTCCATGTCGAGCCCCGCGCAGAAGCCGCGCCCGTTTCCCGACAGCACGACCACGCGCACGTCATCAGCTTCTCGGAGCGACTCGCCCGCCTCGATGATGGCCCGGAACATGTCGCCGGACAGCGCGTTGTATTTATCCGGCCGGTTCAGCCGGACGTCGGCGATGCCCCCTTTTTTCTCGATGGTGACCAGTTCGGTCATGATTCATCCTCGCTGAAAGTGAACGATTCCTTCTACCTTCGGATAGAGCGAACCGAATGGTTGAACGGATGGAGTGAGCGGACAAAGTTACCACGTCCGACCGGGGATCACGCGGGTCCCGGGGCGCACGGTCGCGGGGCGCAGACCACTGAAAGATCAGCCCCCGTCGTCGATCACCGCGATGACCTGCCCCTCCGTCACCGGGTCCTCCACTCCCACCGCCAGGGCCATCACCCTGCCGCCTACCGGCGCCTCCACGGGAATCTCCATCTTCATGGACTCGAGAATCACCAGCACATCCCCGGTGGCGACGGAGGCGCCCTCGGCCACCTCCACCTTCCAGACGGTACCCTGAACTTCGCTCTCGACCTCGTGTTGCATGACGTTTCTTACCCTTTTCCCAGACCCGATTGCCTAAACTGATGCCCGATCGCCGCCAGAGCGGCTCAGGAAACGATCCAGATACCCTGTATCCACCCCGCCGGCAAGGAATTCCGCGTCGCCGAGCACGGCGCGCAGCAGCGGAATGTTCGTCGCCACACCCTGGATCTCGAACGCCATCAGCGCCACCAGCACGCGGCCGATGGCCTGTTCCCTGGTGCGGCCGAAGCCGATGACCTTGGCCAGCAGCGGATCATAGTAGGGGGTCACCGTCTGTCCGATACGGTATCCCGCATCCACCCGCACCCCGTGCAGGGCCGGGACCCGGAAGACACTCAGCCGGCCGGTCGACGGAAGCAGGGTACGAGGATCCTCGGCATAGACGCGCGCCTCCAGGGCGTGACCGGCCAGCGCTGCAGGTGCCGGCAGCGGCGCGCCCGCGGCCAGCCGGATCTGCGCCGCGACCAGGTCCACGCCGGTCACCGCCTCCGTGACGCCGTGCTCCACCTGGATGCGCGTGTTCATCTCGAGAAAGCCGTAATCGGCGTCGCCGGCGCGCAGGGTCTCCAGGGTACCCAGATTGTCGTAACCGACCCGGGCAGCGAAACCGGCTGCCCGGGCCGCCAGTGACTCGAGCTCGCTCCGGTGGATGCCCGGCGCCGGGCTTTCCTCGATCACCTTCTGATGACGACGCTGGATCGAGCATTCACGCTCGTGCAGATGGATGGCTCCCCCCTGCCCGTCCCCCAGCACCTGTACCTCGATGTGCCGTGCGCGGGGAACCCAGCGCTCGAGAAAGACACCATCGTCTCCGAAGGCCCGTCCGGCCAGGGCCGACGACCGGGAGAACGCCCGGGTGAGTTCCGTCTCGTCGTCCACCCTGCACATGCCGATGCCGCCCCCGCCCGCCGCCGGCTTGACCAGCACCGGATAGCCGATCCGTCGGGCGCTCGCCACCGCCTCGGCCACGGAGGTCAGGCGCCCGCTGCCGGCAAACACGGGAAACCCGTTCTCCTGTGCAAGTTCCCGCGCCCGGACCTTGTCACCCATCCGGGTGAGCCATTCCGGATCGGGACCGATGAACGTCGCCCCGGCCGTGGCCACGGCCTCGGCGAATGCCGCGTTCTCGGCCAGAAAGCCGTAGCCCGGATGCACCGCGTCGGCGCCGGTCGTCGCCAGAGCGTCGATGAGTGCTGCCTGGTTCGCATAGGTTTCCTCGGCGCGCACGCCGGCCAGGCGGTACGTGGCGGTGGCCTCGGCCAGGTGCGGCGCGCCCGCATCCACGTCGGAGAACACCGCCACGCTCTCGATCCCGAGGTCGGCGCAGGCACGCACGACCCGGCCGGCGATGGCGCCCCGATTGGCAATCAGAACCCTACGGAACACGCGCCGTGCCCGTGACCAGACCGGTCAGATACTCCGTCCACGCTTCCCGGAAACCGCCGAGGCCCCGGCGCCGGGTCGCGCTGGTGGTCACGCCGGCCGCAATCGCCGACTCGATGGTGAGACAGATCCGCTCCACCTCGACGTCGGACAACATCAGCGCAAACATATCAGTCGCCGCGCCGCCCTGATGATCGAACGGTTTCTCGATAGGCGAGGCGTCCTGCACGGCGGCGAGGCGCAGCGCCAGATCCGCATCAACGAGCTCACGGGTCTGCTCCAGCATCCAGCGGGAGAACACGTTCGGCCGGTCGCAGATTTGCTTGTAGCGATCCCAGTCCAAGGCTAAGGTGATCCGCCCATCCAACTCGAACAGAGCGGCCGATGTTAACAAAAGGGGACGACTATCCCATCCACCAGAGCGCCGATCCGGTCGCTCTGGCCGGCACGGACCGGAACTTCTACGACCGCTACTTCTTCAACGGATACGAACGGGACGGCGATCGCTTCTTCGCCGCCGCGCTGGGGGTCTACCCGCACCTGAACGTGATGGATGCCGCCTTCTCCTTCATCGTGGACGGCTCCCAGCACAACCTGTACGCCTCGCGGAATCTGCACATGGAGCGCATGGACACGCGGGTGGGCCCGATCTCCGTGGAGGTGGTGACGCCACTGTCCGTGCTCACCGTGCGTGTGGACGACCCGGACCGCGGCATCCGCGCGGAGCTGACCTTCGAGTCCCGCTTTCCGGCCATTCAGGAACCGCGATTCGTCCGGCGCGTCGGCAGCCTGGCGATGATGGACTACACGCGACTCACCCAGAACGGCTGCTGGCGCGGCTGGATCGAGCTCGACGACAGGCGCCACGACGTCGCCCTCGATGCCTGGTGGGGCACCCGCGACCGGTCATGGGGCATCCGTCCCGTGGGCATGCGCGATCCGCAGGTGAACCCCTACGCCGGCACGCCGCAGTTCTTCTGGCTCTGGGCGCCGCTGAACTTCGATGAGAAGGCCACGTTCTATCATCTGAACGCGGAGGCCGACGGCACGCCCTGGAACACGGCAGGCCGCATCGTCGACGCCGACGGCGTGGTCGCGCCGGCCATGGTCACGAGCGACCTCGAGTTCGCGAGCGGCACCCGACATGCGGCAGGAGCGACGCTGA
>JASFLG010000358.1:0-5148 GCA_050118205.1 Pseudomonadales bacterium | reverse complement strand
TGGCTGCGCGGCGTACGCTGATGTTCTCTCCGATCTCCTGAACGAGTGCTTCGCGCTTCGCTTCGAGCCCGCCCGTCATGACCGCGGCCACGTCGTCCGTGCCCGCTTCAAAGAGCGCGTTCGCCACGTCCTGCACGAACGCGATGAACTTCTCGTTCTTGGCGGCAAAATCGGTCTCGATGTTGACCTCGACCAGGGTGCCGCGCTTGCCGTCCTCGGCGACCCGAATTCCCAGCAGCCCGTCAGCCGTGGTCCGCCCGGACTTCTTGGCAGCCTTCAGCGCGCTCGACTTGCGCAGCGCCTCGATGGCCGCCTCCATGTCGCCGTCCGCCTCCGTGAGCGCGTTCTTGCAGTCCATCATGCCGAGCCCTGTTCGCTCACGAAGCTCCTTGACCATTGATGCGGTGATCGCCATGGCTGTCACTCCTTACTCTGTGCGTTCGCTTCGGCGGTGGCGGATTCCGCCGGTGCGTCAGTTTCGGCCGCGGGGGGCTCGGCCGTGGGGGGCTCGGCCGCGGCTGGCTCGGCCGCGGGTGCTTCTGCCGCGGCAGCCGGCTCTGCAGCTGCCGGCGACGCTTCCGCAGCGCTCTCGACCTCGACGAACTCGTCGGGGCGCACATCGCCGGCAGCTTGCCTCTGTCCATCGGCGATGGCGTCCGCCACTGCGGTCACGTAAAGGCGAATGGCCCGGATCGCGTCGTCATTGCCGGGGATGATGTAGTCCACCCCTTCCGGGTCGCTGTTCGTGTCCACCACGCCGAAAACCGGAATGCCGAGCTTGTTCGCCTCCGTAACGGCGATGTGCTCGTGCATGACGTCTACCACGAACAGCGCATCGGGCAGCCCGCCCATTTCCTTGATCCCGCCGAGGCTGCGCTCGAGCTTCTCCATGAGCCGGGCCCGCTGCAGGGCTTCGCGCTTGGTCAGCTTCTCGAACGTGCCGTCTTCGGACTGGGTTTCCAGCTCCTGGAGGCGCTTGATCGACTGCCGGATGGTCTTGTAGTTGGTGAGCATCCCGCCCAGCCAGCGCTGGTCCACGTAGGGCATGCCGACCCTCGTCGCCTGCTCCCGGATCACCTTGGCGGCCGAGCGCTTGGTGCCGACGAACAGGATCTTGTGCTTGCGCTGGGCAAGGTTGCGCAGCTCCGCAAGCGCCTCGTTGAACGCCGGAAGGGTCTTTTCCAGATTGATGATGTGAATTTTGTTGCGGGATCCGAAGATGAACGGTGCCATCTTGGGATTCCAGAAGCGGGTCTGATGGCCGAAGTGCACGCCTGCGGCCAGCATGTCGCGCATGCTGATATCCATTGAATTTTCTCCGGGTTGCGTCTCGCACCGCCCCCATGCTTCTAACCAGTCTGGACCTTTCCAGTTTCAGGGAGCCTCAGCCGTCGAGAACGCCCTGTTCGCGGGGAATCTTCCGCCAGAGGCGGGAGACTCCTAGGTGCTGGCAAAGCCAGCACACCGGCACCCGGAAGCACGTGTCGGGTGGTGTGGATCTTCAATCAAATTGTCGACGAAATCGTCGAGTTTTACTGCTCGGGGCCTGTCGTTGCCCCAAAGCGGCGCGCTTTATACCATAATCCGCCTTCCGGCAACACAACCGGGCGCGCTCCCAGCCACCAGGTGCCGGAACGCGCCCACAGGAGGCAGATATCATGGTCGCCCGGCTCACCAGCGAGGACGAGATCGCCAAGATGCGCGAGGCCGGCCGCCTGGCCGCCAGCGTGCTCGATATGATCGGTGAGCACGTCCAGCCGGGGGTGAGCACGGAAACCCTGAACGAGCTGTGTCATCACATGATCGTGGACGAGCTCGGCTGCATTCCGGCACCGCTGAACTACACGAACGGTCCGGATACCCCGCCATTCCCGAAGTCCATCTGTACCTCCGTCAATCATGTGGTGTGCCACGGGATCCCCTCCGAGAAGAAGACTCTGAAGAGCGGTGACGTCGTCAACATCGACGTGACCGTGATCAAGGACGGCTTTCACGGCGACACTTCCAAGATGTACTTCGCCGGCAAGCCGTCGGTGCTGGCGGAGCGCCTGGTCCGGGTCACCCAGGAGTGCCTCTACCGGGGGATCGAAGTCGTGCGGGCCGGCGCCCGGCTCGGCGATATCGGTCACGCCATCCAGTCCCACGCGGAAGCCAACCACTTCAGCGTCGTCCGTGAGTTCTGCGGGCACGGGATCGGCCGGCGGTTCCACGACGAGCCGCAGGTGGTCCATTACGGGCGACCGAACACCGGCATGGTGCTGGAAGAAGGCATGACCTTCACCATCGAGCCGATGATCAATGCGGGCAAACGGTACGTGAAGATCCTGCCCGACCACTGGACCGTAGTGACCAAGGACCACAAGCTCTCCGCTCAGTGGGAGCACACGATTCTGGTGACCACTACCGGCGCGGAAGTGCTCACCCGCCGGGCCGAAGAATCCCTGCCCGGCTGAACCGAGTGACAGACACGGCACAGGCCTCCGGAACGGCGGGGGAAGGGTCATCCCCCTCCGGCTCGCGTTTCGGCTCGGGTCCGGGCGCCCGGGTCACCGAGCTGCGGGAGCGGCTCGCGACGAGCGACAGCGAGCTCGCTGACCGCTACTGGAGCCGGCACAACGTCGAGGACCTGATCGCGACACGCACCGCATTCTTCGATGATCTCCTCAGGGAGATCTGGGCGGATTGCGTTCCCGAGAAGGCACGCCGGGACCTCGCGCTCTTCGCCGTCGGCGGCTACGGCCGCGGCGAGCTCTTTCCGCACTCGGACGTCGACCTGCTGATCGTCGCGCGTCGTCCGACGGCATGGCGGGAGGAGGTACGCTCTTTCCTGCACCTCCTCTACGATCTGAACCTGGATGTCGGCCACAGCGTCCGGCGCCTGGCCGATTGCAAAGCGGAGGCCGCGCGCGACATCACCATCGCGACGGCGATGTACGAGCGCCGGCTCCTCACCGGCTCCGAGAAGCTCGCCGCGAAGCTCGACCGCATCATGGCATCCAGCCGGCTATGGCCCTCCGACCGTTTCTTCCGAGCGAAAAGGGACGAGCAGGCCGCCCGCCACCGGCAATACGACAATGTGGAGTACGGCCTCGAGCCCAACCTGAAAACCTCACCCGGAGGCTTGAGAGACCTGCAGACCGCCATGTGGGTCTTTCAGCGTCACTTCGGCACCAACGATCCGAAAGATCTGGAACGCCTCGGCGCGCTGACGCCCCAGGAGCGCGTGTGGCTCGAGGACGGCCGGCGCTTTCTCTGGTGGGTGCGCTTCGGGCTGCACCTGCTCGCCGGTCGCAAGGAGGACCGCCTGCAGTTCGAGTATCAGCGGGCACTGGCCGAGCGGCTCGGTTTCGCGGATACCGATGCACGCCTGGGTGTGGAGCGCTTCATGAGCCTGTACTACCAGCACGTGCTGGCGCTCAGGGAGGTGAACGACATCGTTCTGCAGTACTTCGACGAGTCGATTCTGCGCGGCAACGAGAAGCCCGTCATCGAGCCGATCAACGAGCGTTTCCGGATCCGCAACCACTACATCGAGATCTGTGACGACAGGGTGCTCGTCGAGCAGCCGAGCGCGTTGCTCGAGATCTTCGTGATCATGGCGAACCGCCGCGACATCTCGGGGGTGCGCGCCGGCACCATACGGGCCATCCGCGAGCACCTGTATCTGATCGACGACGCGTTCCGGCAGGACCCCGGAAACACCCGATTGTTCATGGACCTGCTGAAGGCGCCCTACACGCTGGTCTCCCAGCTGACCCGTATGCGGCGCTACGGGGTGCTCGGCCGCTACCTGCCGGAGTTCGGAAGGATCGTCGGTCAGATGCAGCACGACCTGTTTCATATATATACCGTGGACGCGCACACCATGATGCTGATCCGCAACATGCGCCGCTTCCACTACCGGTCCAGCGAAGCCGAGTTTCCGGTGGCCTGCCACTGCGTACGCAACCTGCCCAAGATCGAGCTGCTGTACATCGCCGGGCTGTACCACGACATCGGCAAGGGCCGCGGCGGGGATCACTCCGATCTCGGCGCGGTCGACGCGGTGGCCTTCTGCCGGCGACACGGCCTGACCGAAGACGACACAGAGCTCGTCGAGTGGCTGGTGCGCAAGCACCTGCTGATGTCGAGCGTCGCCCAGCGTCAGGACATCTACGATCCCGACGTGATCCTGGCCTTCGCCAAGGAGGTGAAGTCCGAGCGCCGCCTCGACTATCTCTACGCGCTGACGGTGGCAGACATCAACGCCACCAACCCCACGCTCTGGAACAACTGGCGGGCCACCCTGCTCAGACAGCTCTACGGCGAGACGCGTAAGGCGCTGCGCCGCGGGCTGGAGTCGCCGGTGGACAAGCAGGCCACGATCCGTGCCTGCCAGGAGAGCGCTCTGGAAAAGCTCGCCCGGCGCGGCATCGCCGAAACGGACGCACGTCGGGTCTGGCGCGTCCCGGGCGACGAGTTCTTTCTGCGCCACACGCCGCGCCAGGTCGCAGAGGTCACCGCCGCGATTGCCGGACACACCGAAGACGGGCCGCTGGTCATCGTGCTGGAACGCAAGGGCCAGGTGTCCGAGGAAGGGGCCACGGAGATCTGCATCTACACGCGGGACCGGGCGCGGCTGTTCGCCAATACGGTGAGCGTTCTGAACCAGCTCGGTCTCTCGGTGCACGACGCCAACATCCATACCTCGGAGAGCGGCTGGTGCCTCAACTCCTTCATTGTGCTCGACGGCGACGGCAAGCCGCCGGGCCGTCGACAGGCCCAGCGCGAGACCCTGATCAGGAAGATCTCGAAACCTCTCTCGGATCCGGACCTCGAGCTCCCCCCGGCGCGCCGACGGCTGTCCAGGCAGCTCAAGCAGCTTCCGACGCCGACCGAGGTGACGCTCCAGCAGAAGCGGGGGGAACGGATCTACGAGCTGACCCTGATCGCGGCCGACCGGCCCGGCCTGCTGGCGTCCATCGGCGGGCTGTTTGCGGAGTTCGGCATCGACCTGATCAATGCGCGCATCGCCACGCTCGGTGAGCGGGTCGAAGACGTCTTCCTGATTCGGGACGCAAGCGCGCCGGCCGGCTCGAACCCGGACGAGCGTGCCTACCTGCTCGCCGCCGCCATCCGTCAGGGACTGGATGCACAGATCGCGCGGGA
>JASFLG010000357.1:0-5150 GCA_050118205.1 Pseudomonadales bacterium | reverse complement strand
CTCGCCGGGCAGGTCATGGACGTGTTTCCCTACCGGCGCAAGAAGCGCTTCATCCGGCAGATGCAGGAGTAACGACCCTACCGTGACCAGTGACGACCCGGGCAGGCACCTGCTCCGCGCCCGCGACGCGCCCGGGACCGGGCGCCGGAAGCTCAGCGCTCCCACGGGGATGGCCCGTATGCACCTGGAGCAGCGTTCGATCCCCGCGCGTGCGGAGCTCGCACTCTCCGGAAGCGCCGGCGCCGAGGGCTTCGTGTACGTGCTGGAAGGCCACGGCACGATCACCTGCACGACAGAGTCCCTCGCCATCGGGCCGGGCGATTTCCTGGGCCTCGCCCCGGACGAACGGCCGGTGCTGAGTAATGCCGGGGCGACAGACCTGACCGTGCTGATCGGCTTTGCGGCGGACGGCGGCTGACGGGATAATCGCTTACCGCGGCGCTATGCTGTGTGCGAATTGCGGCGAAGAGGAACCGGCTATGGAAGGGCTCACCAACCACGAGATCACCGTCTGCCTGAACGGGGGTGCCATCCTCGGTCCGTTCAAGGCCACCTGGAGCAAGGAGAACGTGAGCGACGTGCGCGAGCTGATGCGTGAGTACGACGCCTATCTGGGCGGCACGCCGCAGAAGCGATTCAAGTTCCACCTGCACGACCAGGAACGGCGCCTGTCGCACACGCTCATTCTCGACTTCAAGGACGTCACGGGCATCTATGACCGGGTGGAGCTGCTCGAGTAGCGCACCCGCCACCTTCAGTTTTCCGTCGCCGTCCGTCACAATGTGAGGGCACGCGCGTGCCGCGACGCGACCGGAAGACGAGATGGGCAAGACGACGGCAGCAAGGAATGCAATCGGCCCTCTGCTGGACCAGCTGATTCTGCAGCTGGACGGCGAGGGTTCTGCGACCCAGCGCGCGCACTTCGCCCGCATCCGCCGCTCCCTGGACCTGGCGCGCTCCGATTCGGATCTGGCGCGACCCATTCTTGCCCTGTGCACCACCACCGCCGTCGGGTTCAAGTTCTCGAACGATGCCGATGCACTCGTTTCGCGTATTCTCGAGAAGCTGAGCGAGCTGGAGGCAGCCCCCGAGCCGCCCGGCCCGCTGCACTGATCCCCGGAAGATCGAAAACCGTGGCGAACAACCGTCGGTCAGAGGGGCGATGCCTGTGTGGACGCTATCGTTTTCATGCGCACGGCGACCCGCTGTGGGTGGCTTACTGCCACTGCGAGTCCTGCCGGCGGGCAACGGGTGCGCCGGTCTCGACCTACGTGGGTTTTCCCGAGGACGCTGTCGCGTTCGAGCCGGAAGCACCCCCCACATTCGCTTCCTCGCCACCGGTCAGGCGTGCCTTCTGCGAGACCTGCGGCACGGCTCTGTCTTATGCAGCGGAGTTTTTTCCCGGCGAGATTCACCTGTTCCGGAGCAACTTCCCGGCACCCGAGCTGTTCGAACCGGCCCGCCACGTGCTCTATAACGAGCACGAACCGGACTTCGACGTGTACGACGACCTGCCCCGCTACGGCACGGAGCCGGGCCGCGTCATCGCGTGGGGGCCGCGGCCGGCGCTCCGGGTACTGTTCCTGTGCACCGGCAACTCGGCGCGCAGCATCCTGGCGGAGGCCATCCTGAACCTGAAGGACGCTGTGGTGGGCAGCAGAAGGGTGCGCGGCCACAGCGCCGGCAGCCACCCGCAGGGCCGGATACACCCGGGCGCCGCAACGCTCCTGGCGCCGCACCGGCATCGCCTGGACAGACCGCGCAGCAAATCCTGGGACGCGTTCACAGGACCCGGCGCACCGCCCGTGGATCACGTGATCACCCTGTGTGACGCGGCGGCCGGCGAGTCCTGCCCGCTGTTCCCGGGCGCCGCGGCGCGGAGGCACTGGGGGCTGCCCGACCCGGCATCCGGGGCGGCCAGCTTCGAAGCGACCTGGGCCGCCCTCGAGGAACGCATTGACGCGTTCCTCGAGGAGATCGGCGCGGATCGTCCGATCAGGAGCCCGTCGGCACCTCGTTGAACGGAATGCCCTTGTCCACCCGCACGTCCTGCGGGAGACCGAGCACCCGCTCGGCGATGATGTTGGCCATGATCTCGTCGGTGCCGCCGGCAATGCGCAGCCCCGGGATGGACATGTACGTCTCCTGATACAGAGCCGCCGCCTCGGAGAGCTTCGGATCCCGGATCACGCCGCCCATCTCCTGCAGGTCGATGGCGAAGCTCGCCATGTCCTGCGCCTTCGGGGCACCGACCAGCTTGCCGATGGAGTTCTCCGGCCCGGGGGTCTCACCACGCGACAGCGCCGAGAGGGTACGCCAGGACGTGTACTTGAGCCCTGATTCCTGGCAGAACCAGTCGGCCAGCTTGGCACGTACCGCCGGATTCCGGATCGCCGGCTTGCCGTCGATCTCGACCTCCTCGGCCAGCTTGAACACCGAGCGCACGCCGACGCCACCGCCGCCGCCGCCGATCGACGCCCGCTCGTTCATGAGCGTGGTGATCGCCACCTGCCAGCCCTGGCCCTCGGCGCCCAGCCGCTGGCTGTCCGAGACCCGCACGTCGGTGAAGTACACCTCGTTGAAGTTCGCATCGCCGGAGATCTGCTTGATGGGCTTGATCTCGATACCCGGCGACTTCATGTCGATCCAGAAATAGGTGAGCCCCTTGTGCTTGGGCACCGTCGGATCCGTGCGCAGCACCAGGATGCCGTAGTCGGAGTAGTGCGCGCCGGAGGTCCAGATCTTCTGCCCGTTGATCACCCACTCGTCGCCATCCTTCACCGCACGGGTACGCAGCGCAGCCAGGTCGGAACCGCCCGCCGGCTCCGAGAAGAGCTGGCACCAGATGTCCTCGCCGCTCGCAAGCCGCGGCAGGAAGCGCTTCTTGGTCTCGTCGTCCGCCCAGGTCATGAGGGTCGGCGCCGCCATGCCCTGGCCGATCGAGAACACGCCGCCGGGCAGATCGTACTTCGCTTCCTCCTGATTCCAGATCACGTTCTCGATGGGAGAGGCGCCCCGACCGCCGTACTCTTTCGGCCAGGTGATGCAGGCCCAGCCGGCATCGTATTTCCGCTTCTGCCAGAGCTTGGCCTGCTCGATGTAGTCGAGCCCCTCCAGGTCTTTTTTCTTCGGCCGGTTAGCCTTCAGCCAGGCGCGGGCCTCCTTACGAAACGCCGCTTCTTCCGGTGTGTCGTTGAAATCCATACTTGCATTCCTCCTGTTCGTTTCGCTCTACGCGGCGTGCGCTTCGTATGCGTCGATGAGCCGGTCCTGCCACATTGCCTCGCTGCCGATGTTGACCGATAGCAGCTTCGAGCGACGGTAGTAGAACTGACAGTCGAATTCCCAGGTGTAACCCATTCCGCCGTGAGTCTGGATGTTCTCCTTCGAGGCGAAGTAGTACGCCTGAATGGCCGAGACCCGGGCCGTGGCCGCCGCCAGCGGCAGCTCGTCGGCGCCCGTGTTGAGTGCCCAGGCGCCGTAGTAGCAGTTGGAGCGGGCCAGGGTGTTCTTCACGTACATCTGGGCGAGCTTGTGTTTGATGGCCTGGTACGAGGCGATGGGCCGGCCGAAGGCGTAGCGCCCCATCGCGTACTCCCGGGCCTGCTCGAGCGCCGCCTGAGCGCCACCCACCTGCTCCCAGGCAAACAGCACGGCAGCTCGGTCCAGAAGGGCATCCAGGAGCTCCATACCTTTCCCGGCCTTGCCGAGCGGCTCCACCCTGGCATTCTTGAAGCGGATCCGGCCATGGCCCCGGGTCGGATCCAGGGTGTTCACGGGGCTGACGGCGACCTTGCTGCCCTGATCCATCTCCACCAGATAGAGCGACGCACGCTTGCCGCTCCGTGCCAGGACCACCGCCAGGTCGGCGATACCGGCGTCCGGGACGGGTATCTTGGTGCCAGACAGCTTGCCGTCCTTCACCTCGCAGTCGAGATTCTTCGCACTCGGGCGTCCGGCCCCCTCGGCCATGGCGAGCGTGCCGATCACTTCACCGGCGGCAAGCTTCGGCAGCCACGTCTCCTTCTGGGCTTCCGTGCCGGCCATGAGAATCGCTTCCGTGGCGAGATACACCGACGAGGAGAAAGGCACCGGCGACACGGCGCGGCCGAGCTCCTCGGCAATCACGCAGAGCTCCAGATAGGACAGACCCAGGCCGCCGAACTCCTCGGGGATGACGGTGGCCGTCCATCCCATCTCGACGATCTTCCGCCACAGCTCCTCGTCGTAGTCCGCGCCGGATTCCAGCACCCGGCGGGCCACCGACGGCGGGCTGTTGTCCGCAAGAAAACCCTGCGCCTGCTCTCTGAGCAGATTCTGCTCTTCTGAAAACTCGAAGTTCATCGCTTCCCCCTGGTTTCGAATCGAGCCGATCATTCTGTCCTGAACGTCCTGAAAAGGCGAGTGCCTTCGCCCCTGCAGGGGGTCGATCGCCGTCGTGCTGGCAGGCATCGCTCCCCCGGCGGCCGGGACGGGCGGCCGACGGGGCCGTAGAATAGCCGGTATGGATTACAGCGAAATCGGTTTCCTGCGCATGGCGGCAGTCGCGCCGGTGGTGACCCTCGCCAACCCGGAAGCAAACGCGGCCGCCATCATCGCCCATCTCGAGGCCCTGAAGACCGAAGGGGTCAGCCTGGCCCTGTTTCCCGAGCTCGGCATCACGGGGTACACCTGCGACGATCTGTTCTTCAACCAGGACCTGCTTGCGGCGAGCGAACGGGCGCTGATCTCGGTTGCCGAGGCCTGCACCACGATCACGGCGGTCGTCGGCGTACCCTGGCCACTCCCCGACGGACGGCTCCTGAACTGCGCGGCGGTGCTCGGCGGTGGTCACATCGTCGGGCTCGTGCCCAAGATCAGCCATCCCAACTACGGCGAGTTCTACGAGCTGCGCTGGTTCAGCGGCGGCCAGGACGTTCATCTCGACACCGGCGGCGTGCGCATCGATCACCTGCAGCTGTTCGAGGTGGGCGGCGCCCGCATCGGCATCGAGATCTGCGAGGATCTCTGGGCGCCGGAGCCACCATCCGTCCGGGCGAGCCTCGCCGGCGCCGAGGTCGTCCTCAACCTGTCCGCGTCCAACGAGCTCGTCGCCAAGGCAGACTACCGTCGCGAGCTGGTCCGGGGAGCCAGCGCCCGGGGTATCTGCG
>JASFLG010000356.1:0-5169 GCA_050118205.1 Pseudomonadales bacterium | reverse complement strand
GCTTCCGCCCACGGCGCCGTCTCGTCCGCCGTGTAGATCCGGGCGTCGGTGAGGATCAGGTCCGCGGCGGGCTCGGCCGCGGCGGTCGTGGCGCCGAGGAGCGCTGCGGCCAGCGCCAGGTATGCCGCTTTCCGGGGGTTGCCGATCGTGTGCTGTGTCGTGGTCATGAGCGTCTTCGTGTCGATGCGAGCGGGGGACTCTGTCCCGCCGGCAGCAGGATTTCAACTCACCGAGTGGGTGCCTGCAGCCATTTGAAGGTGTTACCGAGTGTTTCTGAGTGTATTTCGATTCATTTCGGATTGAGTTACCCTCGCAGGGTCCTGGATTGGGGCTGGTCTGAAGGGACGTTCTTTCCGTAAAGAAATTTGCGGAAGCGTCTCGCCGTTCCTGGCCTTAATCCTGGAAGAGAGAGGGGCGCGCATGCGCCAAAAAAATAATGGAGAGTTACACATGAGATCCCGAGACTCACTGCTTGGAGTCGCGCTACTCGGTGCTCTGCTTTTCTCGCCCGTTGCCGTTCCGGTGGCGATGGCGCAGGAGTCCGCGCAAGCGGGCGCGCAGTCCATCGAGGAAGTGGTCGTGGTTGGTTCGCGCCGAGCCGGACGGACGGCCACCGACTCCCCCGTGCCCGTCGACGTCATGAATGGCGAGGACTTCGAAAACCAGGGCACCTCCGACATGGACGAGCTGCTGCGAAACCTGCTGCCGTCCTACAACGTGTCGAACAACTCGATCGACGACGCGGCGACCATCACCCGTCCGGCCAACCTGCGCGGTCTTCCGCCGGACGACACGCTGATCCTGATCAACGGCAAGCGCTTCCACAGGGCCTCGGTCATTGCCGAGCTCGGCGGTTCGCTGTCGGCTGGTTCCCAGGGCCCGGACCTCTCCGCGATCCCCACCCTCGGTATCGAGCGGGTGGAGGTGTTGCGTGACGGTGCGGCGGCCCAGTACGGCTCCGACGCCATCGCCGGGGTGATCAACTTCGTGATGAAGGACAACCCCCAGGGCCTGACCTTCGAGGGCAAGTACGGCGAGTTCTACGAGGGCGACGGCGAGTCGAAGCAGCTTGCCGTGAACTGGGGTGCACCCCTGGGTCCGGACGGCTTTGCGAACATGACCCTGCAGTGGCTCGAAAAGGACCGCACCAGCCGCAGCCTGCCGAGGACCGACGCCCAGGCCCTGATCGACACCGGCAACACCGACGTGGTGCAGCCGGCCCAGATCTGGGGCTCTCCGGAGATCAAGGACGACTGGGCCTTCTTCCTGAACTCCGGTATCCAGGTGACCGACAGCATGGAAGTCTACGGCTTCGGTAACTACGCCGAGCGGAAGGTCACCGGCGGTTTCTTCTACCGGAACCCGAACGCCCGTCCGGGTGTGTTCACCGATTCCTTCAGCGGCGGCACGCGCGCGATCATCGACCTCAACTTCCCCGGTCAGGGGACGACGGGCTTCGTGTCCAACTGTCCGGCGCTGACCAGCCCGGGTGGCACGCCCACGGATCAGGCCGCGGTGGACGCGGATCGCGCAGCACTCGCCGCGCTGCCGTCCAACTGCTGGGTAGCGAACAACCTCTACCCGGGTGGCTACACCCCCGCATTCGGCGGCGACGTTGACGACATCAGCGCCGTGGTCGGCGTGCGCGGCGACCTGGACAGCGGGCTGTCGTACGACGTCAGCGTCAGTCTCGGCCGCAACCAGTCCCACTACCGGATAGATAACACCTGGAACCCGTCCCTGGGACCGGAGACGCCGACGTCATTCAATCTCGGCAAGTACACCCAGACCGAGCAGAACTACAACGCGGACTTCGTCTATCCGTTGGCCGTAGATGCGTTCTACTCCGATCTGAACGTGGCTTTCGGTGCCGAGTACCGTGTGGAGACCTTCCGCATCGACATCGGCGACATTCCGTCCTGGGAGGCAGGCCCGTATGCCTACCAGACCGGTCTTCCCAACGTGGATACCGATCCGGATCCGGACGTCGTGGCGCTCGGCTGCGTACCCGGCGATCCGAACGACCTGTGTAACTACTACTCGGACGGCGTGACCCCGATGCTCGGCATGAGCGTGGGCGCGCACGGCTTTGCCGGCTTCAGCCCCATTCAGCAGGGTCAGTGGAGCCGCTCCAACTGGGCGGTGTATCTGGATACGGATGCGGACGTGCTGGAGAACGTGACCCTGAACGCGGCTCTGCGCTACGAGGACTTCAACACCTTCGGTGACACCCTGAACGGCAAGCTTGCCGGGCGCTGGGCGATCACCCCCACGCTCGCCGTTCGCGGCTCGATCAGCTCCGGCTTCCGGGCGCCGACCCCCGGGCAGGCCAACGTCACCAAGGTTTCCACGGTGACGGTCGACGGCGAGCTGCAGCAGCGCGGACAGATCCCGCCGACCAACCCGGTGGCGCAGCTGCTCGGCGGTGAGGAGCTGAAGGAAGAAACGGCGGATAACTACACGCTCGGCGCGGCCTGGGACATCACGGACAACCTGACCGTGACCCTGGACTGGTTCCAGATCGATCTGAAGGACCGGATCGCGCAGACGGGTACCATCGATATCCGATCCACGCTGGCGCCTTTGGGCGTGGGCTGTGACGGTCTGCTCGTGGCGGACTGCCTGGAGGCGCTCGGTGTCACCGGCGCGGCGGATCTGTCGTCCGTGTCGTTCTTCACCAACGACTTCGAGACCCGCACCCGCGGGATCGACTTCGTGGCCACGTACGTGCAGGACTGGGGAGATGCGGGGATCACCAACTTCTCCGCGGCCTGGAACTGGACCAAGACGACGGTGAAGGACGCGGGCGAAGAGGTTTCCCGTGACCGGCTGCTCGAGCTCGAGAACTACAACCCGCGCAATCGGGGCGTGTTCACGGTCAACCACCTGATCGGCGACTTCCGCTTCATGTTCCGCGCCAACTTCTACGATGACTGGACCGTCGGCAACTACAGCGACGACCCGGCCTACGTGAGCGGTGGCACGAGCTACAAGATCGACTGTGCTCAAGATGGCTGCTACAACGGCGGCTGGATCTTCGACGCCGAGGCGGCCTACACGTTGAACAACCGCTACGAGTTCATAGTGGGTGCCTACAACGTGTTCGACAAGGACGCACCGTCCGACGCCTTCAACTCGGCGGGTCCGAAGTTCTCGGACAACTCCGGGCAGAAGTACACCGAATCCTCGCACTGGGGCATCAACGGTGGCTTCTGGTACGCGCGCTTCCGGGTAATGCTCGACTGAGCCGACGGGAGAGAAGCGGAAAAAAAAGGGCGTCCTTGGACGCCCTTTTCTTTTGCCTGAAGGAATGTGGTCAGGGCGCGGTCACGGACGGGCCAGCACCACCTCGATCTCCACCAGCATGCCGGGTGCTGCGAGTCCCGCGACCTGAAACGCGGAGCGGGCGGGCAGGTTCGGCTGTGCTTCGGTGCCGAAGTACTTCCGGTAGGCGCGCATCATCCCGTCGAAGTCCATGCGGCCATCCTGCTCGGGCACGCCGACCAGGTAGATCTGCATCTTCACCACGTCCTTGAAGCCGAGGCCCTTGGCCTCGAGCGATGCCTCGAGCCGTGAGAACACGGACAGTGTCTGCGCTTCCGTGTCACCCCAGAACTCGGCGCTGAAGCGCTCCGCTTCAGGGTTGGCGGGCGCCGGCGTCATGCCGCTGTGGTAGACGAGGGTGGTGTCCGGGGTGATCTCCACCGCCTGGGCAATGGGGAAGTCGCTGCCGGGCAGCGGATAGCGCTTCACCCCGGCCTCGACCAGGCCGGCGGCGACGGTCGCTGCGGTGAGCAGCGAGACGCTTGCGAGCTTTCTCATGGAGTCTCCTTGTTTTCGGTGAAAGTGTTGATGTAAGCGACCACGTCGGCCACGTCCTGCTCGGAGCCGAGCACGGTGACCGCGGCGCGCATCTGCTGTCCGGCGGTGTCGTTCTCCGCATAGCCGCGGGCCCCGATGGCGTACTTGTCGAGCTGGCGCACCAGATACCAGTCGCTCTGCCCGGCGAGACCGGGCGCCCCGAGCACCTTGCTGCCTTTCCCATCCGCACCGTGACAAGCCGCGCAGCTGGCGTACAGGGTGGCGCCACGCGCTGCGTCGCCGGTCACGGTGTGCGCGATGGTATCCCCTCGGACCGGGGTGGCGGCGACGAATGCGGCTGCCTTGTCGATGGCCTCCTCGGAAAGGATGGCCGCCTGAGGCTGCATCTCCATGCCGATCGGGTCCTGAGCGTGCGTGCCGCGCCGGCCCGATTTGAAGGCTTCGAGCTGACTCCTGACGTACCAGTCCTCCATGCCGTTCAGCCGGGGCGCATCCACTGCCACGTCGCCCTTGAGCTCCACGCCGTGGCAGGTCGTGCAGTAGATGAACTGGGTGGGCACCACGGAGTAGTCGTCCGCCGCCGCCCGGGCGACATTCGAATCGAGCAGCGCCGCTGCGCCGAACAGCACGAGCGAGCCGATGATCAGCGGGCTGCGGCTCATGCGGCACCTCCGAGCTCGACGCGGACCCGGTTCGCCAGCTCCGTGAGCGCGTGGTGTGCGGAGGAGAACGCGCCCTCCTGCCACCCCGGGTGGTAGCTCAGCTGATCGCCCATCAGGTAGTGACGGCCATTGATCGGCGTCTGCAGGTAGGCGAAGTACCGCTCGCGAAGCTCCTCCGTCCAGGCGGCGGTGCAGCCCATGATGTGGTTCATGCGGTGCCAGGGCACGCTGACCGCCGTCTCCGCGAACTGCCGGTAGTTGGGGTGGATCTTCTCTCCCTGGTCGAGGGCTACCTCGAAACGCTCCTCGGGGCTCATGCGCGCGAAGTAGTCGGCGTGGCGCGGATCAAAGGTGTAGGCACCGAGCATGACGCCTTTCTTTCCGAGCGGGTTGTGAGGCGGGTACCAGAGCTGCTCGATCTCCTGGTTGGTCCAGGAGATACCGCCGTAGATCGATTCCCGTTCCCAGAAACGCTCTTTCATCTGGATGGCGATCTTGAAGAGCTTGCCCCGTCCGATGGACTTCAGCGCTGTCAGGTACTCGCTCGGAAAGTTGTTATCGATGCCCACGATCAGGTGATGGGGAATGCAGTTCAGGCAGTAGTCTGCCCGGATCTGCCGGTTGCGCCCCTTGTGCTGGTAGACGACGGCTACGCCGTTCTGCTCGACCTGGATCGACTTCACCA
>JASFLG010000355.1:0-5177 GCA_050118205.1 Pseudomonadales bacterium | reverse complement strand
GATGAGGTCCACCGGCTGAACGGCAGGGGTGCGCGAGGCTATCTGGACGTGGAGGACGTGATCGCGGCCGCCAGAGCAACCGGTTGTGATGCGATTCACCCCGGCTACGGCTTTCTTGCGGAGCGCGCGGATTTCGCCGCCCGCTGCGCCGAGGAAGGCATCACCTTCATCGGCCCGAGCGTCGAGCACCTGGCCCTGTTCGGCGACAAAAGCCGGGCCAGAGCCGCCGCTCAGGACTCGGACGTGCCCGTTCTGCGCGGCGTCGACGAAGCGGTGACGCTGGATGCCGCGCTCGCGTTCTTCGACGACCTCGGCGAAGGCGGCGCCATGATCATCAAGGCCGTGGCCGGCGGCGGTGGCCGCGGCACCCGCGTGGTGCAGGCACGGGAAGAGGTCGAGGCGGCCTACCAGCGCTGTCAGTCCGAAGCGGAGATGGCGTTCGGACTGCCGGACGTCTACGTCGAGGAGTTCATCCCACGGGCGAGGCACGTGGAGGTGCAGATCGTCGGCGACGGCCGCGGCAGCGTAGTGCACCTGTTCGAGCGCGAGTGCAGCGTGCAGCGGCGCTACCAGAAGGTGGTGGAGGTGGCTCCGGCGCCGAATCTGGACGACGGTCTGCGACAGGCGATTCTGGATGCGGCCGTGCGCTTCGCCGGCAACGAGGACTACCTGAGCCTCGGTACGTTCGAGTTTCTCGTCGACGTGAGCGAACGGCAAGGCGCGCAGCCGTTCGTGTTCATCGAAGCGAACGCGCGCCTGCAGGTGGAGCACACGGTCACCGAGGAAGTCACCGGCGTGGATCTGGTGGCGACCCAGCTTCGCCTTGCCGGCGGCGCATCGCTCGAGGAACTCGGCCTGACCGACCGGGCGCGCTTCGCGCCACGTGGCTACGCCATCGAGGCGCGAGTCAACATGGAGACGATCCGCGAGGACGGCTCTGTGCGGCCCGCCGGGGGGCTGATCCAGGTCTACGAGGCGCCGAGCGGCCCCGGCGTGCGCACGGATGGTTTCGGCTACGCAGGTTACCAGACGAGCACGGCGTTCGACTCCCTGCTGGCCAAGGTGATCTGTCACGCGCCGGAGACAGACTTTCACGCCGTCATTGCCCGCACCCTGCGCGCGCTGTCCGAGTTCCGCATCGAAGGCATCGGCACCAACATCCCGTTTCTGAAGAACATCATCGGACACGAGGACTTCGCGGCCGGCCGGGTGCACACCCGCTGGACCGACGAGAAGCTGACTCAGCTTGCCACCCCACCCGCCTCGGGCCGTGACCGGTTCGTGTCCGCATCGTCGGCTCTGCCCGATCTTTCACCCGGAGACACTCCCGCCGCAGAACCGCCATCGGGATTCGCCGGTGCCCGGGTCGACAGCCGGGACCCCCTGGCGCTGTTCGATCACGACACGCGGGTGAAGCAGGCTCAGGCGACCCGTGCCGATGCGACCGGTGCGATCGCACCCCCTGCGGCAGAGGGCCGCGTCGGCGTGGGCGCCCCGATCCAGGGAACCATTGTGGCCGTCGACGTGGCGGTCGGCGACGAGGTCCTGGCCGGGCAGCAGGTGGCCGTGGTCGAAGCGATGAAGATGGAGCACGTGGTGCGCGCCAGCGTCAGCGGCATCATCCGAGAGGTCACCATGGCGGAAGGCGACGTGGTGCGCGAAGGCTACCCCATCGTCTTCATCGAGGAGGCAGAGGTCACGCGTGCTGCGCTCGCGGCCGAGGAAGCCCTGGATCTGGATCACATCCGAGCAGACCTCCAGGAAGCCCGCGATCGGCACGCGTACACCCTGGACGAGAACCGCCCGGAGGTCGTGGCCAAACGGCACGCCCGGGGCTATCGCATGCCCCGGGAAAACATTGCGGAGCTCATGGATCCGGACTCCTTCACCGAGTACTGGCCGCTGATCGTCGCCCGGCAGCACAAGCGCTACGACATGGAGACGCTGCGCCGGAACACGCCCGCCGACGGGGTGGTGGCCGGCATCGGCACGATCAACTCGGATCTGTTCGGGGAGGAAGCGGCCCGCGCCATGGTCGTGCACTACGACTATACGGTGCTGGCCGGAACCCAGGGCGCCCGCAACCATTACAAGCAGGACCGGATGTTCGAGCTGGCCGAGCGCTTCCGGCTGCCCATGGTGCTGTTCGGCGAGGGAGGCGGCGGCCGGCCGGGCGACGACGCGGCAGGCCCGGGTGTCGCGTTCGACGTCGACACCTTCACCCAGTTCTCGCGCCTATCCGGTCTGGTGCCGATGATCGCGGTGACCAACGGCCGATGCTTCGCCGGCAACACGGCACTCGTTGCCGCCTGCGACGTGATCATCGCCACCGAGGGTTCGACCCTGGCCATGGGTGGACCGGCGATGATCGAGGGCGGTGGCCTGGGGATCTACACACCGGAAGAGGTCGGTCCGATGTCCTTCCAGGTGCCGAACGGGGTCGTGGACATACTCGTCAAGGACGAGGCCGAGGCCGTTCAGGTCGCCCGGAAGTACCTGTCCTATTTCCAGGGGCCCCTGGACACCTGGGAAGCGCACGACCAGCGCCTGCTCCGTCACGTTGTGCCGGAGAACCGCCTGCGGCTCTACCAGATGCGCGACGTCATCGAGACCATCGCCGACAAGGGTTCGGTGCTCGAGATCCGCGAGAAGTTCGGAATCGGCGTGATTACGGCGTTCATCCGGGTGGAAGGTCGACCCATGGGGGTGATCGCCAACAATCCGCACCACCTGGCGGGCGCGATCGACTCGGACGGTGCCGACAAGGGCGCCCGTTTCATGCAGCTGTGCGATGCATTCGACATTCCCATTCTCTCGCTGATGGACTGCCCCGGCATCATGGTCGGTCCGGAGGTCGAGAAGACGGCGCTGGTGCGTCACGCGCTGCGCATGTTCAATACCGGCGCCAACATCACCACGCCGCTGTTCGGCGTGATCGTGCGTAAGGCTTACGGCCTCGGCGTGCAGGCCATGTGCGGCGCGAGCGCCCTGGTTGGCTTCTTCACGGTGGCGTGGCCAACCGCCGAGTTCGCTGGAATGAACATCGAAGGTTCGGTCAAGCTCGGCTACCGCAAGGAGCTCGCCGCCATCGAAGATCCGGAGGAGCGTCGCAGGGAGTTCGAGAACCGGGTGGCGCGCGCCTACGAGGCCGGCAAAGCGGTCAACGCCGGCACGGGCGGCGGTCTCGACGACGTGATCGACCCAGCGGATACCCGCGACTGGATCACCAAGAGTCTCAAGCGACTGCCACCGGTCGTACCGCGGGACGGCAAGAAGTACCCCTACGTGGATACCTGGTAAGGCGCCGAACCGGCAGGCGCGGGAGAATCAGTCGAGCGACTTGCGGATCCGTCTGTAGGCGCTGCCGATCTCCTCGGCGAGCTGTTTGCCCGCAGCGCCCAGGTCCTCGCTGGAATCGGCCGCTGCGGCACCGGCCTTCTTCAGGCGGGCTTCGAAATGCTCCCAGCGCTTTTCTACCTCGTCCCACTCTTCGCGCGCGTCCGCTTTCAGCAGGTGCAGCCGGACCTTGAGCTCGTCGCGCTCGGTCTTCAGCTTCGCCAGCACCTCATCCATCCTGTCGCCGAGATCACTCATTCTTCACCTCTTGTTGGCATGGGTCCGGGTCGCTAACCGGCCCGCTCCGTGTTGGCCTCCTCAGAAGACATTTCGCCATGCTGCCTGCTGCTGTGCAAGACCCTGTACAGCGCCGGGACGAGCAGCAGCGTCAGCAACGTGGACGAGAATATGCCACCGATCACCACCGTCGCGAGCGGACGCTGCACTTCCGATCCCACGCCCGTATTCAGGGCCATCGGCACGAAACCGAGCGAGGCGACGAGCGCGGTCATCAGAACGGGTCGCAGCCGCGTCGTCGCGCCGTCGATGATCGCACGGTCCAGAGGCAAGCCTTCGTGGCGGAGGTCGCGGATGAAGGCGACGAGCACCAGTCCGTTGAGAACCGCGATCCCGGAGAGCGCAATGAATCCCACCGCGGCGGAGATCGAGAGAGGTATGCCGCGGAGCATCAGGGACGCAATGCCTCCAGTCAGGGCCAGCGGTACCCCGGCGAAGATGATGGCCGCATCGCGCAGCGAGCCGAGCGCCATCACGAGCAGAGCGACGATGAGACCGAGCGTGACCGGAACGACCAGGGCGAGCCGCCTGGTCGCCGACTCCAGGTTCTGATACGTGCCGCCGTACTCGACCCAGTAGCCGGCCGGCAGGCCGTCCATGCCCGCCACCGAGGTCTGAACGTCGGCTACGAAGGAGCCCAGATCCCGGCCTCGAACGTTCGCGGTCACCACGACGCGACGCTTGCCGTTTTCACGGTTGATCTGGTTGTACCCCAGCACCGTCTCCAGACCGGCAACCCGACCGAGCGGCACGTAGCCGCCGTCCGGCAACGGCACCGGCAGACGCTCCCAGACCTCTGGTGTTTCGCGGATGGCATCCGGGAACCTGAGCACGATGTCGGATCGACGGTCGCCCTCGTAGAACTCACCCACGACCCGACCCCCTAATGCCACGGCAACGTAGTCCTGCACGTCACGCAGCTCGAGACCGAGTCGTGCAATCGCGTCCCGGTCCGGTTGCAGCGTCAGCACCGGCAACCCGGAAGTCTGCTCCAGAGCCACATCCGCCGCCCCCGGAACGGACGCGATACGCCTGGCGATGGCCTCCCCCGCGCTGATCAGCGTATCGAAGTCGTCCCCGAAGACCTTCACTGCCAGCTCGGCTCGCACCCCGGCGAGCAGCTCGTTGAAACGCATCTCGATGGGCTGCAGATACTCGTACCGGTTACCCGGTACCGGCGTGATCAGCGCTTCGAGATCGCTGATCAGGGTCGCCTTCGGTTTGTCCGGGTCGGGCCACTGCGAGCGGGGGCGCAGGATGATGAACGTATCGGCCATGTTCGGGGACATCGGGTCCGTCGCGATCTCGCCGGAGCCGATGCGGGAAAAGACCCGCTCTACTTCCGGCAATCGGGCAACCACTGCCTCCAGGTCGAGCTGCATCCGGACCGCCTGCTCGAGTGACGTACCCGGAATGCGCAGTGCGTGCACCGTAATGTCACCCTCATCCAGGGTCGGGATGAACTCGGTGCCGAGGCGCGTCGCGCTCCAGGCCGTGACTGCGACGATCACCACCGCCCCCGCCAGCATGGCATGACGGTATCG
>JASFLG010000354.1:0-5179 GCA_050118205.1 Pseudomonadales bacterium | reverse complement strand
GCTGGTGCAGTGTGATCCGAAACCGGGGGAGACGGTCGTTGTCTCCGCCGCCTCCGGCGGCGTCGGTCAGGTCGCCGGGCAGCTCGCGAAGATCCGGGGCTGTCGGGTGGTGGGGATCACGAGCACCGAGGAGAAGTGCGCGTTCGTCGTAGACGAGCTCGGATTCGACGCTGTGGTCTCCCACCTGGCGGAGGATTTTGAAGCCCGTCTGGGTGAGACGTGCCCGGATGGTATCGACGTCTACTTCGAAAACGTAGGCGGTCGCGTCTTCGAGGCCGTGCTGCCGCTGCTCAACCGGGATGCGCGGGTCACCCTGTGCGGCATGATTTCCCAGTACGGCAACACGGACGGGCGTGCACCGGGCGAGGTGTGGATGGAAACCGGCCGCCCCTACTTCGAGCGGCAGAACGCCACGGCACAGACGCTGTTCGTCGGCAACTTCGTTGCCGACCATCAGGACCGCTTCCTGGGTGAGATGGCCGACTGGCTGCGGGCGGGACGGATCGTCTATCGGGAGGACATCTGGAAAGGGCTGAGCCAGGCCCCCGAGGCCTTCAGCGCCATGCTGAAGGGCGGCAACTTCGGTAAAACGCTGGTGGCGGTATCGGAAGATCCGACGCTGGGATTGGTGCCGGCGGAGACGTTCACGCCGCAGCGCCGCACGCGAGACTGATTCTGTTCTGGAAGTCAGCTGCCCGGCGATATGCCGGGCAGCCTGAGCTCCGTGTCGTTACTGCTGGTTCCAGTTGAAGACCAGCGTCAGGCCGTAGACCCGCGGGTCCGTGGTGGTCACCCGGCGCTGGAAGTTGTACGGGTACTCGCCCGCACCCTCCAGGGCGCGCACACCGAGATCACCGGTGATGTTGTTGACGAACGCGGCGATCTCCCAGCGGTCCCGGGCGCTGCGCCAGCTCACCCGCGCATCCCAGCGTGTGAAGCTGGGCGCCCGGTCGAGAGCACGCTGAAATGGCGAGCCGAAGAAGAACTCGTCCGTGTAGCCCACCGTCGTGAAGAAGTCGACGCTGCCCAGCTCACCACCCAGCGGCCACGAGTACTGGCCCCAGACCGTGAACTTCCACTTCGGGATCTTCGACAGGCTGTCGCCCTTGAAGCCGCTGACCACCTGCTCCGCGGAGGAGAAGAGCGTTGATGGCTTTTCCGGGTTGGTGGTGTCCACGACGTTGAAGCTCGCTTCGAACTGGGCATCCGTGTAGCTCCAGTTGCCGCCCAGGGTGATCCGGTCGCCGATCAGGTAGGTGATGTCGCCTTCCCAGCCGATGGTCCGGGCCTTCGGGAAGTTGACGATGTTCACGCTGGTGCCGAAGAAGCCGCCGGTTTCCGTCAGGATGGTCTGGATGTCCTTGTAATCGTAGTAGTACAGGGACGTGTTGAGCTGCAGGCGGCCATCCAGAAGGGTGCCCTTGTAGCCGAGCTCGTAGGCGATGATGTCCTCGGCGCCGTACTCCGGCGTGCCCGCGGAGAAGAAGCCCAGGTTGTAGCCGCCCGACCGCCAGCCGGTGGTGGCGGAGAGGTAGAGCAGCGTATCCGGATTCGGTTGAAAATCCAGATTGAGCCGCCACGTCCACACGTCCCAGTCGTTCTTGAAGCCGCGGTAGAGATTGAACGCGTAGGGCAGGCCGGTGAAGCGGATGGGGGCATCACCGGGGTTCGTCCCGGGCTCACCCGGGGTCACGTCGCCGGCGGCCGTAGACTCCACCGGATCGATGGCGCCGGTCACCGCGTTGTAAAGGCAAAGGGTGTTCGCCCCGTAGCCGCAGGCGGCCGCGCCGGCTGGATTGTTGGCAACGTAGTCCGCCGTCTCCGGGAGGAAGTAGGGCGTTCCGTCGGCTTCGAAACCGAACATGGTGAGAAATTCCAGACCCACCAGCTCGCCCTGACCCAGGCCGCGCTCGGCGCCGGATTTCTTGTCCTTCGCGTAGCGCAGGCCGGCCGTCAGCGCCCACTTCTCGGTGAACTGGTACTCGGCCTGAGCATAGGCCGCGTAAGCCCTCGTCTTCAGGTCGTTGTCCCACTCGAAGAACATGCCGGACGTGTTCTTCCCGTCATGCCGGGCGCCGTTCAGCGCGACCCGCGCTGTCTCCCCGTACCAGGGCGCGACCAGGACGGTGAGCTCATCGAGCTGCCCGGGCGGGGTGGCCTTCTCCGCCGCGTACATGTCGGTGAGCGGCTCTCCGTTACCCAGGTAGATGCTACCGAACTGCTCCGGCGTGTAGTCGAGATAGTCCGCGTCGTTGTTGAAGCGGCCCTGGGTATCGATGGAGTCGTAGAGCTCCAGGCGCTGTTCGATGTTCGACTCGTAGACGAAGGCGCCGGCGGTCAGCGACAGGTTCTCGGTGTCCAGGTTGAAGCGGATCTCGTGCTGCCAGTTGAAGTTCTTCTGGAACACGTAGAAGTCCGAGGAGCCCAGCCGCTGGCTGCCGGTCTTGTCCTCGTCCGTGTTCCGGTCGTAGAAGAAGTCCGTGTAACCGAAGATGTAGGACAGGGACCACCGATCCGCATCGTAGGTGAGATTGAGCTGCACGGCCTGGTGGTCGAAGAACTCATCGTACTGACCGTTGCTGGAGATCTTCAGCGAGCTCTTGTCCAGATTGTCCCGGTCGGAGATGTGCAGCTGATCCTGGGGATAGGCGAACTGGTAGTTGGGGATCAGCCCGGTCGAGCTGGCGTCCCCCCGGTGGTAGGCCTGGAGCCCGGTGACCGGGTCGATGATCGGATCGCCCGGGTACCCCGTGGCCGGATCCGCCGTGCCCGGGACGAAGCTCGGCGCGGTAAGCCCCGTGTGCACGTCGATCCCGGGCCGTACGTTCTGAGCCTCCACCATTGCCCCGGTGATCGGGTGGGTGTAGGTGTGCACGGCCATGGTGGGGTCGTAGTAGTCGGAGGCGTACGGCAGCACCTGGTTCCGGTCGATCTGGCGCTGGCCGAAGACGAGCGACGTGTTGTCGCGCATGGACGCTCCGCGGCCGGCGCTGACGACGATGGGCATGGTGCCGGCACCGCCGTTGAACCGCCGCCGGTAGCTGCGCTGGTTGCCGCGGGCATAAAGCGAGATGCGGTCGGTGGGGGTGAACAGGAACGACAGGGTGTAGTTCTCGTCGCCGTAGTTGTTGATGTCATCACCCTGGCCGGAGGTCTCCTTGATGTAGCCGTCGCGGCGACGGTCCGTGCCGGTGAAGCGAAGGGCGAACTTGTCCTTCACCACTGGCCCGGACAGCATGTAGGCGATCTCACGGGTGTTGTAGCTGCCTCCGGTAAACCGGACCTGAGCCTCGTACTCCTGCGTGCTCGGCCGGTTGGAGACGAAGTTGATGGCACCGCCCACGGCGTTCCGGCCGTACAGGGTGCCCTGGGGCCCCCGGAGCACCTCGATCCGCTCCAGGTCGTAAAGGCCACCCTCGGAAGAGGCGATGCCGAAGTCCTCCGAGTAGACGTCGTTGAAGTAGGTGGCCACCCCGGGATCGCCGCCCAGGGTCCTTGCGGTCCGCCCGATGCCGCGAATGGCCGCGTCGTAGGGCTGGATGGTGGTGGCCGGAATGTAGTTCTGCAGGTCCTCCTGATTGCGGATGTTGAAGTCCTCGAGAAACTTCTCGTCGAAGGCCGAGATGGAAATGGCCGTGTCGGACACGGTCGCCTCCTTCTTCTCGGCGGTGACGATCACCTCCTCGATCCGCCTGGAAGCACCCTCGCCGGTGCTCTCAGCGGCGCGGACGAGACCTGCCGGCAGCAGTAGTGGAATAAGGAACAGTGGAATCAATGAGTTGCGCGCGCACGCGCGGACTGGACGCTTCATCTCTCTCCCCTCGATAAATGAGCAAACCCACGCCCATCATACTCGGACGACTTTCTTAAACAAGTTATAGAAAGGTCCGAAGCCGGTCTGGAGAAACTAGGCGATCAACGGGGGTGGCAGAAGCGGGACAGGCCGGGCACGAGCGGACATTGAAACGGCATCAACGTTGCCGGACGGAAGTCCGTATGGAAGCCCGCGGTGAAGATCAGTGGACGCCGATGATCTCGGCTTCCGCGGGGCTGTTGGCCCGGTCGAAGCCGCTGAACGCCAGGTGCTCGTCGATGGCGTCGCTGGCCGTTTTTTCCAGCTCGGCCGCAAGGGTCTCTTCCGCGATCTCCGGAAACTCCTTGCTCACAGAGCGGCCGTTGTAGAGCACCTTGAACGACAGGGAGCCGTCCACCACCGCGCCTGCCTCGACCGCATACTCGAACGATACCCGCAGCGGCAGCTCGGCCATGCGGCTTCCCTCGGTGAGCAGATGGGGCACGACCTTCTTCTCGACGATCCAGATCACGAGCACCTCCACTGCCTGGGCGTTCTCCACGGTCTAACATGCCACCGCTGGCAGTGGAACGTTGCGAGTGCCAGCGTGGCGGGAATCAGTCGCGGTCGAGCGAGCGCATGCCGGCGGGCGCATAACGCTCGCCGGCAATCCGTTCGGGCGCGAACAGAGCATCGATCCGGGCGAGCATCTCTTTCGAGAGCACGATGTCGGCGGCGGCGGCGTTTTCCTCCAGGTACTTCACGCGCTTGGTACCGGGGATGGGGGCAATGTAGTCGCCCTGAGCGAGCAGCCAGGCGAGCGCCAGCTGGCCGCGGGTACAGCCCTGGCTTTCGGCCAGCCCGGCGAAGGCTTCCACCAGCTCGAGGTTCAGTGCCAGGTTCTCGCCCTGGAAGCGGGGCATGCCGGTGCGCATGTCCCGCTCACCGGAGATGTCGTCGGCGGAAGTGATGGCACCGGTGAGGATCGCGCGGCCGAGCGGGCTGAACGGCACGAAGCCGACGCCGAGCTCGCGGCACGCGGGCAGCACGTGCGCCTCCGGATCTCGGGTCCACAACGAGTACTCGGACTGTACCGCCGTTATCGGGTGGACCGCATGCGCCCGGCGCAGCGTCGTCGCGGATACCTCGGACAGACCGAGGTAGCGGACCTTGCCCGCGTGCACCAGATCGGCCATCGCCCCGACCGTCTCCTCGATGGGCACCTCCGGGTCGCGTCGGTGCAGATAGTAGAGGTCGATCACGTCGGTCTGCAGCCGCTCGAGGCTCTCGTTGCAGCGATCGGCCACCTGCTCCGGGCGTCCGTCGATCCCCCGCTGACCTTTGTCGTCGACAACGATGCCGAACTTGGTGGCCAGCTCGATCTCG
>JASFLG010000353.1:0-5194 GCA_050118205.1 Pseudomonadales bacterium | reverse complement strand
TCCGGCGCGGACTCGATCTCCCGCCGGTACGCGGCACTCGCGCCGCCGGCGATGTGCATGGAGCCCCAGTTGGCGCTCGGCCAGGCGTAGCGGCGGAACATGCCGCTCGGCCGGTGCTGGCACTGGCCGGCCACCCCGTAGAGCTTGCCGACCACCACCGTGAGCCAGGGCATCCAGCTCGTGGTGGTGGCGGCCACCAGCCGTGCTCCCGCCCGTTCGATGCCCTGTTTCTCCGACTCCAGACCCACCATGAAGCCCGGCTCGTCGGCGATGGAGATCATCGGCAGGTGAAACGTGTTGCACAGCTGAATGAGACGGACCACCTTGCTGCCCGCCGCCACGTCCGTCGACCCGCCACCGTGGCGCGGGTGGTTGGCCATCACCCCCACCGGGTAGCCGTTCAGCCGGCCGAGACCCGTCACCCGGGCGCGTCCGTAGAGCGGCCCGATCTCGAAGAAGGATCCCGCATCGAGCACCGCATCGAGGATGTGCCGCGGCTCGTAGATCTGGCGCGGATTGCGCGGAATCACCGAGAGCAGGCGCTCATCCCGGCGTTCGATGGGGTCTTCCGTGCTGCCTCGCGGCGGTAACTCCCAGACGTTGGCCGGCAGATAGGAGAGGAAGCGGCGGATCAGCTCGAACGCGTGCGCCTCGTCGTCCGCCAGGTTGTCGATCACCCCGCTCTTGCGGGTGTGAATCTGATCACCGCCGAGGTCCTCCTTGGTGATGTCGTAGCCGAGTGCCGCCTTGACCACCGGCGGTCCGCCGGGGAAGAGCTGGCTTAATTCCTTGAGCATCAGGTTGAAGTGCGCGAAGCAGGCGTTGATGGCAGGCAGTCCCGCCACGGAGCCGAGCACGGCGGAAACCACAGGCACCTGGGAGAGCAGATCCACGTCCACCGCGGACCAGACGTTGCCATCGGGCAGATAGGTGCGGCCCATCTCCTCGAACGACCGCACGCTGCCACCGGCGGCATCCAGAAGACGGACGTAGGGGATGCGCCACTCGCGTGCCCGCACGTTCGACGGCAGCTCCTGACCGAGCCCGCCCCGGCCGCCGGCAGAGCCGCCACGAACGGTGAAGTCGCTGGCGCTGACCACCACCTTGCGGCCACCGAGCTCGAGGGTACCCTCGACACTGGGCTTGGGAACGAATCCGGTCAGCTCGCCCGCGGCACCGCCGTCGTAGACACCGGTGCCGGTGAGGCCCATGAACTCGCGAAAGCTCCCCGGATCCGCCAGGGCATCGATCCGCTCCCGCACCGTGAGCTTGCCGCGCTCGTGCTGTCGGGCAATGCCTTCGGCGCCACCCATCTCACGTGCGAGCGCCTGGCGAAGCGCGAGCTCCTCGACTTCCTTCTCCCAGGACATCGGTTCTCCCCTGCTGCACGGAAGAATGCCCGAGCGTAACGGCCCCGACAAGCAAGGGGGTTCGTCTACCCAGCGCTCAGAGTGCGGTAATCGCCTGCATCATCGTTCTGGCGTACTCCCGCCGTGTCTCGTGCTCGCTCTGTATGCGGGCAAGGCCGTAATCGCCGACCTGGTGCGCTTGCAGGTCCTCCGGAGAGAGCTCGCCGACCCGCACGTAGCGGCCTTCATCCATGGCGATTCGCGCATTGACGATGGCGCCGTTCGGATCTCCCATGGCACCGCTGCCGAAGTAGCCATAGCCCTCCACCATGCTGCGCCCGGCCGTCGCCTGAAAGCCGCAGCGCCACAGGAACTTTTCACTGGCGTTTTTCAGGATGTCCGGACGGATGGTGAGATGGAAGGATTCCTGCTGGCGCACGAACGGCCGGACCACCGAGTTCGTGATGATGTAGCGAAGCTTGTCGGACCGGTTCACCGCGCCACCGTGCAGCACGCGGCCGTCGAGAAGCAGGACCGAGCCTGCCGGTGCCTCCAGATTGACGGGCCGCGGCACCTTGCCGAACCGCCCACCGCCCTCCCGGTAGAGCCGGTGTGAGCCGGGCACGACCAGCGTGCCGCCGTTCACCTCGTTCACGTCCTGCAGGATGTAGATGGTGTTCACCAGAATGGGGGCTTCGAGGAAGTGATACGGAGCTGCCAGACTCTGATCCTGGTGCATGCCCTGCGGATGACATCCCGGATAGGAGATGTTCGAAATGAAGCTCAAGTGGTGCCAGCCAGGCCCCAGCGCCTCGTCGAGCAGTTGCTCGATCAGCGGTCCCGCCTGCACGGCATCCGGTTCGTGCGACATGCAGCGCACGAAGACCTCTCCCTTGTTGACCAGCGCCCATAAGTGCTGCTGCGCCTCCATGAGATAGGCGATACCGAGCGCCCGCTCGGCCGCGGCCTGCTCGCTCACCCGTTTGAGCAGGGCCCGGGTCTGGGCCGGCGACGTTGCATCCTTGATCAGGCAGTAGCCCCATTCCCTGAAGTCCCGGCGCAGGCGGTGGATGTCCCTGGTCGGTTCCGGCAGGTCCTCGTCCTTCCAGTCCGGGTGCTTGCTCGCAACCGTGGTGTCGTAGTAGCGGCCCTCTCCCCAGACGATCGCCTCGCCCCGCTTCGGCGGGGTCATCCAGGGATTCTCCCGGACCAGTGACCGGTAAGGCTCGCCGGAGGTCACGAAGTCGCGGTAGGGCGTCTCCACGTTCTGCGAGGCGGCCGCCACGGCCTCACGGGTGAACTCTTCTGGAATCGACATCGCCTCCCACCTTCTCTTCGCCGTCCGGCACGCCTCGCGACGCACCCCGCAACCCATCCACGCCGGCCTCCGCAGACTAGCGAATCCGGCACGTTCAGGACCAATCAGAATCCGCTATGGCTCAATACCTTATTCGAATGTGTTCAGCCATTGACAGGCCTCACCGGGCATTCCGATCATCATCGAGGGAGACAGAGGGGAAACCAGATGGATTTCGGGGTTCAGGTCAACGTTTATCGCACTTCCTGGGATGCCGTGAAGGCCTCCGTTCTCGCCATGGAAGCGGGAGACTGGGACAGCGTCTGGTTCGCCGATCACTACATACCGCCCGGTGCAGACCGGGAGCAGGAGGCGCTCCCTGCCTTCGAGGGGCTCGCCGCAATCGCCACCGCCGCCGGCATGACGAGGAAGCTGCGGCTGGGTAACCTGGTTCTCGGCAACACCTACCGGAACCCGGCTCACGTGGCGAAGATCGCCGGGACCATCGACACCATGAGCGGGGGCCGATTCACCCTGGCCATCGGTGCCGGTTGGTACAAGCGGGAACACGAAGCCTACGGCTGGGACTTCCCCCCCATGAAGGAACGCCAGGACCGCTTCGAGGAGGCCTGCGCGCTCATCCGCCTGCTGATCCACAGCGAGGATCCGGTCTCGTTCAACGGCACGTACTACACGCTCGATGACGCACGGCTGTCACCGGGCAGCTACGGTGAGCCCATACCCATCATGGTGGGTGGAACCGGCGAGAAACGCACCCTGCGCACGCTCGCGAAGCACGGCGACGTGATGAATCTCGACGGCTGGGCCGGTGGGGGCATGGCGCTCGAGTACTACCACCACAAATCGGAAGTTCTGGAACAACACTGCGAACGCGCAGGTCGCGACCCGTCGGAGATCCGCCGCACGCTGCTGATGCCCTGCTATCTCACGGAAGACAGGACGCTCATCGATCGGGCCGTCAGGAATCTGGGTCCGGGCACCGTCGCCGGACCGGCGAGCTACATCGTGGACCGGATCGGCGAGTTCGAGGAAGCGGGCATCGCCGAGATCATGTTCGGCGGAATTCCCAGCGGCGATCTGGAGCGCCTGGAGCAGTTCCAGAAGGAAATCGTCGCGCCGTTCCATCGAGACTGATCGGGGGCGCAGACGTGTTCAGAACCCCGATTGCCGGCGAGATACTGAGGGGCCGATGAGAATCCTGGGGGCGGCACTGCTGTTTCTGCTTCAGGTTCACGCGTCGGCCGACGCGGGCCCCGCGGAGACCATCCACTATTCGCACGGTTACGCGTTTCTGGCGGAGCCGGCACAGCCGCCCGATTTTCAGCACATGAGCTACGTCAATCCGGATGCGCCGAAGGGAGGCCGCATCCGCGTGCCGGAGATGGGGACCTGGGACAACTTCAACGCGCTGGCGCTGGGCGGACGCGACGTGCGCGGCGTGGCCTTCTGGGTGCGCAACTACAACTACCTGTACGACTCTCTCATGGAACCGGCGCTGGACGAGCCGGCTACGCTCTACGGGCTGCTTGCCGAAGGTGTTGCGGTAGCACCGGACGGCGCCTGGATCGCGTTCAAGCTGCGCAAGGGCGCACGCTGGCACGACGGGCAACCCATCACCGTGGACGACGTGGTGTTCAGCTTCGAGACCTTCAAGCACAAGGCCACCCCGACCATCAGCACGCCGCTCGCGCCTATCACCGGTATCGAGGTAATCGGCGATCGCGAGGTGCGCTATCTGGTCGGCGAAGGATCCCGGGGAGACCCGGTCCTGCCACGCCGGCTGGGGATCATGCCCGTGATCCCCAAGCATTACTGGGAGAATCGTGATGTCACCCGCACGAGCGTGGAACCGCCGCTGGGATCCGGCCCGTACCGCATTGGCGACTTCGCCGTAGGCCGCTGGATCGAGTGGAAGCGGGTACCGGATTACTGGGGGCGGGATCTGCCCATCAACCGGGGTCGCTACAACTTCGACACCATCAAGGTCGACTACTTCCGCGATGACCAGGTGCAGACGGAAGCGGTCAAGGGCAACGTCATCGACGTGCACCTGGAGAACGTGCCATCCCGCTGGGCCACCGCCTACGACACACCGGCGCATCGTGCCGGCGTTTTCCGCACAGAGGAGTTCCGGCTCGCCAAACCGGCCGGGCTCTGGTGGCCGATCTTCTGGAACCTGGAGCAGCCGCGCTTTCAGGACATCCGCGTGCGCGAAGCGCTGTGGCTGTTGAACGACTTCGAGTGGGCCAACAAGCGATCGTACGGGTTCTGGGGGCACGCAACGAGCTTCTTCCACGATTCGGAGCTCGCCAGCCGCGGGTTGCCGAGCGCTCTGGAGCTGAAACTCCTGGAGCCGCTACGCGGCCAGATCCCTGAGCGGGTGTTCACCGAAGCCTATGCGCCGCCGCCGAATCAGGGGCACGGCTGGCACCGGGAGAACCTGCTCCGCGCCGCGGCGCTGCTGCGCGAGGCCGGGTGGGTGGTCCGCGACAACCGTCTCGTGCACGAGCGCACGGGAGAGGGTTTT
>JASFLG010000352.1:0-5210 GCA_050118205.1 Pseudomonadales bacterium | reverse complement strand
GTAGCCGCCATCGTGCTGGTATTCGTCGTGGTCGTGGTCGCGGTCGCGTTTCTCTTCGAGCCGAACGACTATCGCCCCTTCCTGGTGGACTCGGTGCAGAAGGCCACCGGCCGCGACTTCGTCCTGGCCGGCGATCTGGCACTGAAGCTGTTCCCGTGCTGTGGGGTCCGCATCGGCGCCGCCACGCTCGGTAATCCGCCAGGATTTCCCGAGTCACCTTTCGCCAGCATCGAGGCCGCGTCGGTCAGCGTGAAGATCTGGCCGCTGCTCACCCGGCGGGAGGTGCAGATCGGCACGGTCACCCTGGACGGGCTCGACGTGCATCTGGCCGAGCTCGCCGACGGCCGGACGAACTGGACGTTCGAGAACGGTGAGACCCCGGCGGAGCCCACACCCGGGGAAGGACCCGCCATCGAATCCCTGACCGTCGAGGGACTTCAGATCAGGGATGGCAACGTCACGTACAGCGGTTCGGACGGGACCCGCTACGCGGTCGGCGACATCCGAGTGGATGCCGGCGCCATCGGCGGCGACGCGCCGGTGCCGGTCACGGTCGGGCTGACCGCACGGGACGAATCGGTCGACGCGACCGCGGCGATCGAGCTGAAAGGCAACCTCGGTCTCTCGGGTGACGTGGTGAGCGTCGATCTGGCGCGCCTCACGGTGCAGGCAACCGGCCCGGCAGTTCCCACCGGCCAGGCCAGCGCCGAGGTCACCGCGGACACGGTGCGCTACGACACCGCCGCCGCGAACGGCGGTATCAACGGGCTGAACGCGGCACTGACGTTGCCAGGGACCCGCGTCGAGGCGAGCGGTGAGGTCGGCCTCGGCGCCGATGCGGTCACCGGCACCGGCGCGTTCCGGATACCCGAAGGCAACCTCCGAAAGCTGCTCGAGGCATTACCTGACACGGCCTACGCCCCGGCCGGCAAGGACGCGCTGGCCCACCTGACCGGCGGCGGTCGTTGGGCGCTGACGAACACCGGCGCATCCCTCGGCGATCTCGACCTCAACCTGGATGAGAGCAGGATCACCGGCCACGCTGAGGTCACGAACTTCGAGACGGGCGCCGTCTCCGTCGGACTCCACCTCGACCGGCTGAACCTGGATACCTACCTCCCGGAGCCGCAAGCGCCCCCTGCCAACACCACCACCGCGCCCGCGGAGGTCCCATTCGAATCGCTCGCGGACCTGCGGGTCGACGCGGAGTTGAAAGTCGACGAGCTTCTCGCCTCGGGACTGGCCCTTCGGAGCCTCGAGACCCGGCTGCGCAACGATGGCCGTACGCTGTCCGTCACGGCCGCGTCCGGCCTGCTCGGCGGGCAGATGAAGCTCGATGGGAGCGGCAACCCGGCGGGCGCGTCTCCCGCACTCTCCGGACGGCTGGAGGTGAACGGCGTGTCGCCACGCGATGCGCTCATGGCGCTGGGCGAGGCCGTGGAAACCGCGAATCCGGACGTGCTCAGCCGCCTCTCAGGCTCGGCCCGGTGGAAGCTCACCCGCCGCTCGCTGGCGCTCACCGACATGAGCTGGCTGCTCGACGATACCCGGCTCACGGGGACGTTGGGAATCGACGATTTCGGCACGGCCGCGACGCGCTTCGATGTCGCGCTCGACCACATCAACCTGGACGACTACCTGGCACCGAAGGCGCCGGAGGAGACGGCAGGCGCCGGCGCCGACGTGGAGATTCCGGTGGAAATGATTCGCGGGCTGGACCTCACGGGGCAGCTCGAGGCCGCTGCCCTGCGGGTGATGGATCTGGAGCTCACGAATCTGGCGGCGAGCGTGCGCGCGAAGAACGGCGTGCTCGAGCTCGAACCGCTCACGGCCGACCTCTACGGCGGGACCTATCAGGGCAACATCGTCGTCGATGCCACGGGCGCAGAGTCAAAGCTGAGCGTCGACCAGCAGCTGAGCGCCGTGCAGGTCGGCCAGCTGCTCGATGCGCTGGTCGGGTCGGACCGGATCGCCGGCGCCATGACGTTGAAGCTGAAGGGTAACGGGGTGGGCAACACACAGAACCAGATCCTGAAGGCGCTCACCGGCAATGTGGCCTTCAACCTGACCGACGGGGTCTATCACGGCATGGACATCGCCTACGAAATCGAGAACGCGCAGTCGCTGTTCAAACGCAGCGCGGCACCCGAGCGGCCGAACCGCAAGGAGACGCCCATCCGCGCTCTGGCATTCAGCGGCAGGATCGTGGACGGCATCCTCGGCAGTGACGATCTAAGCGGCGAGCTGCCGCACCTGAAGCTCGGCGGCAAGGGCGGCGTGAATCTCGTCGAGCGAACGCTGGACTATCAGCTGAGCGCGCAGATTCTGAAATCCGCTGACGATGCCACTTCCCGTCTCAAGGGCCTCGCCGGGAACACGATCCCCATCACCATCAAAGGCCCCATGGCCGATCCCAAGGTCGGAGTGAACCTTCAGGGTCTGGTCGTCGAGACGGTGAAGGAACGGGCTCGGGACGAGCTCCTGAAGCGCCTCGGCGTGAACCAGGACGCAGCGTCCTCCGGTGCGGCAAGTGGCGAGACCGGGAACGGCGCTTCTGCCGCGGATAGCGCAACCGCGACGGCACCGTCTCCCGCAGCGACGGCAGACGCCGAAACAGGCCCTGCGCAGACGGTGGACACCACGGCAGCAGCGCCCAGAGACGAGGACGCCTCCGAAAAACAAGCTGACGAACAGCCGACCGCGCGCGATCTGATCGAACAGGGTCTGCGCGGCCTGCTGAAAAAGCGGGAGTCGGAAGGCGAGACGGAGAAGTGAACGGAGGGCAGAATGTCCCCGGCAACAGAAACCGATCGTGTCGAGATGAGACCATGACAACCGAAAAACCAGCCGGCATCACCCGGCGCGACCTGATTCTGAGCGCGGCCGCCGTGCCGGCCGTCGCCGCGCTGGCCAGCGGCGATATCGCTGCCGCCGTTCACGAAACGCCGCGCAAGGCACCTGCGCGGGTTGCGGCGACCGGCGGCCACAACATTCTCTTCGTATTCGTGGACCAGGAGCGGTATTTCCCCCGCTGGCCCGCACGTCTCAGCCTGCCGGGGCACGAGCGTCTCGAGCGCACGGGGACATCGTTTGAACAGCACCAGATCGGCGCCACGATGTGCACGTCCTCCCGATCGATCATGATGACTGGGCTGCAGACGGCTGACAACGGCATGTCGGAGAACCTGGACGTGCCCTGGGTGAAAGACATGTCTCCAGACATTCCCACGTACGGTCACATGCTGCGCAACGCCGGCTATTACACCGCCTACAAGGGCAAGTGGCACCTGACCCGCGCCTTCGATCAGGAGTTTCCGCCGGAGCATCTGTTCACGAAGCAGATGGAGGCCTACGGGTTCGCCGATTACGTTTCCCCAGGCGACGTGGTGGGTCACACGCTGGGCGGATACTCGTTCGATCACATCATCGCTGGCAGCGCGATCTCCTGGCTGCGGCGTGTCGGACGGCCACTGAGCGATGACGGCGTCCCGTGGGCGCTCACGGTCAGCCTCGTCAACCCGCACGACATCATGTACTTCGATACCGATGCGCCCGGCGAAAAGGTCCAGGACAACGGGCGGCTCCTGAGCCGCGCAGCGCCGGCGCCCCATAACACGCTGTACGCCGCGACCTGGGACCTGCCGATTCCCGCGAGCCTCACGGAGTCCTTCGATGAACCCGGCCGGCCGCGCGCGCACGGGGAGTTCAGCCGGGCGTGGGACTACGTCCTCGGCCACATTCCGCCGGAAGCGGACCGCTGGCGGCGCTTCAACGACTTCTACATCAACAGCATCCGCTCGGTGGATCGTCAGCTGACGAGCATACTCACCGAGCTCGATGCGCTCGGCCTGACGGACGACACGATCGTCGTCTACACGGCCGATCACGGCGAGGAAGCGGGCGCGCACGGTCTGCGCGGCAAGGGACCGTTCGCCTATCGGGAAACGCTGCACGTGCCCATGGTCGTGGTACACCCGGACGTGCGCGGCGGTAGATCAACCGAAGCACTGACCGCGCACATCGATATTGCGCCGACGTTCCTGGCGATGGCCGGCGCGGACCCCACTCGGACCGCGGAGCTCGCCGGAAGAGAACTGCCCGGCAGGGACTTCACCACCCTGCTGAACCATCCGGGCACCGCAAGCCCGAACGCGCTTCGCGAAGCCGCACTGTTCACCTACAGCGGCATTGCGTCCAACGACGCCGACCTCATGGCGTTCATCTCCGCCGCGAGGGCCGCCGGTAAGGACCCCAAAGCGGAGTTGGCCGCATCCGGATTCAAGCCCGATCTCGGAAAGCGCGGCACCGTGCGATCGGTGACCGACGGTCGCTACCGGTTCACACGTTACTTCTCGCCACTCGATCATCACCGACCGACGAGCCTGGATCAGCTCTACGCACACAACGACCTCGAGCTCTACGATCTGACCAGCGACCCGGGCGAAACGACCAACCTGGCCGCGGATCGTGCCGCAAATGGGGCGCTGGTGCTCGCGATGAACGACAAGCTGAACACGATCATCGCCGCCGAGTTCGGCGTCGACGATGGTCGTGAGCTGCCGGATATCGCCGGCATCGACTGGACGCTGCCGGAAGAACGGTTCGACTGATCGCTCGAAGCCGCTTCTGACGGACCCTCCCGAGTAGCGTACGATACGCTGCTCGAGACTGAGCATCGCCGCCGTCATCGATACGACCGGGACGGCCGCCGAGACGGGAGGGGCCATGCCATCAGCCATCCAACTGATCGAGGATTCCGCCGAGGTCCTGCGCGGCGACGGCCCGTGCGGCGACCTGCAGGCCAACCTGACCGACCGGACCGTGCAGCTGCTGAAGGCGTCGGGCGGATTCCGCCTGCTGCTGGCGAAAGACCTCGGCGGCGAAGAGGCCCACCCGAACGAGTTCCTGGACTGGGTCATCGCCACCGGTGCGCACCAGCCTTCCGCCGGCTGGGTGGCCGGCGTCGTGGGCGTCCATCCCTGGGAAATCTCCTTCATGGACCCGAAGCTTCAGGCGGAGGTCTACGGCGACGACCCGGACACGCTCACCGCTTCTCCCTATGCGCCATTCGGCCGGGCGAGGCCGGTGGAAGGCGGGTTCCTGCTCTCCGGCGACTGGCCCTACTCCACGGGCACCGACTTCTGCGCCTGGGTGATCCTCGGCGGCATGGTCACCGACGCCGATGGCAATCTTCCCCGCGGCCGTCCCGA
>JASFLG010000351.1:0-5223 GCA_050118205.1 Pseudomonadales bacterium | reverse complement strand
GGCGTGTCCATGTCGAGCAGCAGGAAGGTGATGCCGTGCTGTGGCTTGTCGCTGGTCTCTGTGCGCACCAGGCAGAACATCCGGTTGGCCCAGTGCGCGTGTGTCGTCCAGATCTTGGTGCCGTTCAGCACGTAATCCTCGCCGTCCCGGCGCGCCGAGAGCTTCAGCGAAGCCAGGTCCGAGCCGGCGCCGGGCTCCGAGTACCCCTGGCACCAGTAGTCCTCGCCGGAGAGGATGCGTGGCAGGTAGTAGTCCTTCTGCTCGGGGGTCCCGTGGCCGATGAGCATGGGGCCGCACATGCCGAGACCCATGGGTGCGAGGCTCGGCGCGCTGGCGAGCGTGGTCTCCGTGGTCCAGATGTAGCGTTGAATCAGGTCCCAGCCGGTGCCGCCATAGGCCTTCGGCCAGCCCGGAGCCACCCAGCCCTTCTCGAACAGGATCCGGTGCCAGCGGATGTTGTGCTCGTAGTCGAGGAAGATCCCGGGGCACGTCTGCTGCGCGGCTACGAGATCCGGGGTGAGCGCCTGGTCGAGGAATGCGCGGACCTCGTCGCGGAACGCCTCGTGCTCCGGGCTGAACTCGATCTTCATGGAAGAGCCTCCTTGACAGCAGTTTCCAGCTCGAAGACGTGCTCGTCCACCGCGTCGATCTCACGCAGGGCCCGGGCCAGATCGAGCAGGTAATCGATGTTGCGTCCGCTGGGACCGCGGGAGTCACGGATCTGCCGGGCCATGTGGGCCAGCGGCGCCGGTCCCAGATAGGCGAAGTTGCCCACCGGGGCGATGTACATCACACCTTCTGCAGCAGGGTTGCCGTCCCGGAACTGCAGCTCGACCGCGTGCCGTACGTAGCCGTTCTTCTCCCGGTGATCGAGCTGCGAGAAGGTCTCCGCGACCACGCCCGCATCCACCAGGTAGGCCATGCCGTCGCAACTGCCGCCGTCGTCCGGGACGAGGGTCACCACCCGCCCGGGAGCCTCGGGCACGCCCCGATGATCGTGGGATCCCTGCCAGAACCGGCGGATCCAGCCGCGCACGCGGGCTTCCCGGCGCTCCACGTAGTCGATGTCCGGGCGCCAGATCAGCGAGCCGTAGCCGAACAGCCAGAGATGCATCCGCTCAGACGAGACCGCGGGAAACGTCGAACGCCTGCTGGACGCGCGCCTGAAAGGCCGGGTCGAGGAGAAACTCCGCAGTGGTCAGCGCCATGGCCTTGGCGCCGTCCAGGGCGGCTGCGTCGCCCATCTCCGATCCGGCCCACTTCGCGAACTCCGGGTTGTGGATCACCACGTTCGGCGGCGAGCAGGCGAGCATGGGGTGAATGGACGGCACCCGGTAGCTGACGTTGCCCATGTCGGTGCTGCCGGCGCCGCCGAGCTCCCCCGGCGAGAGAAATTTACGGCCGAGCGACTCCCCGTGTGCCTGAAAGCGCTCGGCGAGCGGCCAGTTGGTGTTCAGGTCCAGATAGTCCACGCCGGCCCAGATCACCTCCACCTCCGCCCCGCTGCCCCTGGCGCCGGCTTCAAAACAGGCCTGCACACGCGGCTTCAGTGCCGTCAGCGCTCTTTCGGTGGCGGCGCGGACATAGAACAGGCCCGCTGCCCGGTCCGGGACGATGTTCGGGGCCTGGCCGCCCTCGGTGACGATCCCGTGAATGCGCTCTTCGTCCCGGATGTGCTGGCGCAGGTTGGAGATGGCCTGATAGGCGAGCAGCAGCCCGTCGAGCGCGTTCACCCCCTTGTGCGGCATCGCCGAGGCGTGCGCCGAACGACCGTGATAGACGACCTCCACCTCGGCCACGCAGATGCAGGGCATGGTGGTCAGGTTGACGCCGGCTGGATGAATCATCATGGCTGCATCCACCCCGTCGAATGCGCCGGCACGGGCCATGAGCTCCTTGCCGCCGCCTTTCTCCTCGGCCGGGGTGCCGAGGAGCCGGACCGTGCCCGGAAGCTGCCCGGCGACGGCGCTGAGCCCCAGGGTCGCACCGAGCGCAGCGGTGGCGATCAGGTTGTGTCCGCAGGCGTGCCCGATGCCGGGGAGGGCGTCGTACTCCGCCAGGATGGCGACGGTGGGACCGGACTGTGGGCTAGCGATTCTCGCCTCGAAGGCGGTTTCCAGCGTGAACACGCCCCGTTCGGATTCGAAACCCTGACTCTCCAGGGTCTCGCAGAGCAGCGCAGCGGCGTGATGCTCCTGGAATGCGAGCTCCGGATGGGCGTGGATGTCGTGGGAGACCCGAAGCAGGGTGTCGCCGAGCGCGTCGATCCTGCGGATGATGGCCTCGGTCATGGCGGGCGGCAGGGCGCACGCGTCGGATGCCTGGCTCACGGATGGTCTCCTCGAAAGGGATAGCTGGCAGATTATGCAGGATTTCCGCGCCGGGATACGATGTCCGTATCCAATACCGGATTAGAGGGGGAAAACGTGGCATACGACTACGAGCTTCTGAAGGTGGCGGTGGACGGTCGGCTGGCGACGGTCACCGTCAGCAATCCGCCCATCAACCTGATTACCCTGCCGCTGTATGCCGAGCTCGCGGCCCTTGCCGGGGAGCTCGCGGCGGATCCCGATCTCACCGTCGTGGTCATGAAGAGCGCCGACCCTGACTTCTTTCTCGCCCACTTCGACGTGGAGGCGATCCTCTCGTTTCCGACCGAAGGCCCGGCCACCCGAAGCAAGGTGCTCAACGACTACCACCTGATGTGCGAGCGGTTCCGCACCATGGACAAGGTGACCATCGCCCAGATCGAGGGTCGGGTGGGTGGCGGCGGCAGCGAGCTGGTTGCGAGCTTCGACATGCGTTTCGGGGTCGAGGGCCGGACCCGGATCAACCAGATGGAGGTGCCGCTCGGCATTCTGCCCGGGGGGTCCGGCACCCAGCGGCTGCCGCGCCTCGTCGGTCGCGGGCGGGCGCTCGAGATCATCCTGGGTGCCGAGGATCTGGATGCTCAGACCGCCGAGCGCTGGGGGTATCTGAACCGGATCTTCCCGGCGGACGAGATCGAAGGCTTCGTCTCGAGGCTCGCCCGGCGAATCGCGTCGTTTCCGGTGGAGGCCGTGCGTCTGGCCAAGCAGGCCACCGACGCCCACGTGCTCGGCATCGAGGAAGGGCTGATCGAGGAGGCGTACCTCTTCCAGCGGCTGCTGCGCACGGCGGACGCGCCGGTGGCCATGCGCCGCTTCCTGGAGATCGGCGGCCAGACCCGGGAAGGCGAGCTCAAAGTCGCCGAGCTTTCAGGCCGGATTCCGGGCGATTAGGCGTCCCGGTCGCCCTCGTCTTCATCCCCAGGACCGAGCAGCGCCGGGCCGCCCTCGGCGCGTGAGGCCAGAAGCCCGGTGCGGCTGTAGACCTCGAGCTTGTCGCGGGTGTCGCTGATGTCCATGTTGCGCATGGTCAGCTGGCCGATACGGTCGCGCGCGGTGAACGCGCCCTCGCCCCGTTCCATGGTCAGCCGTTCGGGATGGTAGGTGAGGTTGGGGCTCGAGGTGTCGAGCAGCGAGTAGTCGTTGCCGCGCCTGAGCTCCAGGGTCACCTCGCCGGTGACCGCCCTGGCCACCCAGCGCTCGGCGCTCTCGCGCAGCATGAGGCACTGGGGGTCGAACCAGCGCCCCTGATAGAGCAGCCGGCCGATGCGCAGCCCGTTGATCCGGTACTCCTCGATGGTGTCCTCGTTGTGGATGGCGGTGACCAGGCGCTCATAGGCAACGTGCAGGAGGGCCATCCCCGGCGACTCGTAGATCCCGCGGCTCTTCGCCTCGATGATCCGGTTCTCGATCTGGTCGCTCATGCCGATGCCGTGCCGGCCGCCGATCTCGTTGGCCTTCATGAACAGCGACAGGGTGTCCGCAAAGGTCTCGCCGTTCAGCGCCACCGGCTGGCCTTCCTCGAAGCGGATGGATATCTCCTCGGGCGCGATCTTCACGTCGTCGCGCCAGAAAGCCACGTCCATGATCGGCTCTACGATGCGAATGCCCCTGTCCAGGAACTCGAGCTCCTTGGCCTCGTGGGTGGCGCCGAGCAGGTTGGAGTCGGTGGAGTACGCCTTCTCGGTGCTCATCTTGTAGGCGAAGCCGGCGGCGTTCAGGTACTCGGACATCTCCCGGCGGCCGCCGAGCTCGCCGATGAATGCGGGATCGAGCCAGGGCTTGTAGATGCGCAGGCTCGGGTTGGCGAGCAGCCCGTAGCGGTAGAACCGCTCGATGTCGTTGCCCTTGTGCGTGCTGCCGTCGCCCCAGATGTCCACCCCGTCGTCACGCATGGCGAGCACCAGCATCGTACCGGTGACCGCCCGGCCCAGCGGCGTGGTGTTGAAGTACGTCGTACCCGCGGTGGAGACGTGGAACGCGCCCGCCTGGATGGCTTTGATGCCCTCGGCGACCAGGTGCGGCCGACACTCCACCAGGCGCGCCTTCTCGGCGCCGTAGGCGAGCGCTTTCTTCGGGATCTCCTCGTAATCGGACTCGTCCGGCTGGCCCAGGTTGGCGGTGTAGGCGTACGGGATTGCCCCCTTCGCCCGCATCCAGTGCACGGCGACGCTGGTGTCGAGGCCCCCGGAGAAAGCGATGCCGACCCGTTCGCCGACCGGCAGCGACTCTATGATGTTGGCAGTCATGGGTTCTCGCTCCGAAAGAGCGGACACCTTAGAGGATCGTCCGGCCGACGCAAGCCCTGAGGCCTTTCTCAGCGGGCCTGCGTCGGGTCAGGCAGCGCTTGGAGAATCGCGCTCGCCAGCTCGTCGGCGATGAGGTCGTGCTGCAGCGCGGACGGGTGCGAGTCCTTCGCGCTGACCGTGAGCGGCGAGCCGCGATATTCCTCGATCCCGTGGGCATCCAGCCAGGCGCGTGCCGCGGGATAGCCGTCGAGGATCGGCAGCCCGGACGCTTCGAGCGCGGCGCGAACCGGCGGATCGAAGCCGTAGTGGCCGAAAACGATGACCCGAAAGCCGTGCGCCTCTGACAGGCGGGAAAGCTCCGCGATGGCCGCCCGGAAAGCGTCGATGCCGATGACGTCGCGGTAGGCCTCCGGGATGAGGTCCTCCTCGCCGACGAACGTGCGATGGCGGAAGTCGTCGGGCGGACGCTGAAGCTCGTTGTCGGGCACGTGCAGGCCGTCGATCGCGTTGCGAACGAGCTGAGCGAGGAACGAGCGGTCGAGGGCAAAGTAAGGTTGGCGCTTGCGGATGAACCCCGGCACGTACAGGTCGTTGTTCACGTAGCCGAC
>JASFLG010000350.1:0-5223 GCA_050118205.1 Pseudomonadales bacterium | reverse complement strand
GGCCTCATCGTTGCCTGAAGCGTCTTCCAGCCCATCTTCGTCTCCATCCAGGGCGTCTTCCCCGTCTTCCATTACGTCTGCAGCGTCGTCGGCCATGGCTTCTTCGTCCGCCGCCTCGCCGTCGGCAGCGAGGTCGTCGTCCAGGGACGATTCATCGTCCATGCCCGCGGGCTCCTCCTCGCTCGGCTCGGCCAGATCGACTTCGTCCATGTCGTCCGCCTGATCGAACTCGCCGATGCCTTCCTGGTGGTCGCTCTCGTGCTCACGCACGAGCGCGTCCTCGCGCTCGCGTTCCGAGTCCCGTTCGTCTTCCCTCTGGTCGGCCAGCGCCTGCTCGTCGGACTCGGACGCCTGGGACACCTCGTCCTCGAAGCGGGCCATCCGGTCCAGCAGGGCGTCCTGGCCGTCGGCCGTGGACGTCTGATCGTCCGGCGCGGAGAGGTGGACCTCGAACGCCTCGAGGGCCTGTGCGTCGTCGAAGACTTCCAGCGTGACCTCGAGCTCGTCGTCGGATACATCCGTGTCGCCCCAGGCCGGCGCGCCCAGGACGAGGCCGGCCGTGGCCACCAGCGGCAGGAGCCTTCGCCGGCTTCGGCGGATGAGGGGAAGTGGCGTCTGTTCATTCATGATCGGGTGCTCCGCTATCGTTGACGGTCACGTGCAGACGAAAGGTCTTGCTGCCGGTCTCGTGGTCCAGCCGGGCGATCAACAGATCCGATGCGGGACCGTGGCCGATCAGCGGCAGGCGCAGAACGTTGGTGCCTGCCTTCAGATCGGTTCGCCAGCTCAGGTCGGTGCGATCGCCGTAGCCGTCGAGTGCCACGCCAACGGGAAGGGTGAGGGTCAGTCGGGCGTCCCTGAGCGGCTTCTCCGAGGAGAAGGCGAGCTTGACCGGGGTCACGGTGTCCGTGGCCAGGTAGATCTCGGGTAGCCCGGTTTCTGGAGCGTATCCCTGCCTCACGACGAGGACGGCCAGCAGCAGGGCTGCGGCCAGGACGGCGGCAAGGCCGGCCAGCCTCATTCCTGCCGGAAGCCTGCCCCGGCCGTTCGCTGCCTCCGCGTTGGCGATGCTGCGGGCCAGGAAGTCCGGGTCGGGTTCCGGAAGGGGGAGTCGTCGCAGATCGCGAATGAGCCCGCGGCGCCGTTCCAGCGCCTGACCACAGGTTGCACAGCCCCGGACGTGCAGCGCGATGGGCGAATCTTCATCGACCCGTCCGTCCAGATAATCGTCAAGTGATTTTTCTAGTTCGCTGCAATGCATGGGTTCTGCTCCATTACCCCCCAACACGCCGGCGGGGCGGAAAAGGTTCCGCGGATGTGGGTACGTGGGGTTTCCGGAAGTCCCAGAGCAGGTCCCGCAGACGCGCCCGGGCCCGGCTCAGGCGGGACTTGAGGGTACCGATGGGCGTTCCCGTGATGGTGGCGAGCTCGGTGAGCGTGTAACCCTCGGCATCGTGCAGCAGCACCAGCCGGCGATGATCCTCGGAGAGCCTTGCCAGCGCCTGCTCCAGGCGCAGGCCCGTTCGCGCGGCATCGTCCAGCAGCTCGGGTTCGAGGTTCCCGGGGGCCGCGTGGACGTCCAGAGCGCTGGCATGGCCGATCAGGGTCAGCGGGCGCCGGGCCGCGGCGCGGCGGTCGTCCACGAAGCGGTGGTAGAGCACCCTGGAGAGATAGGGTCCCGGGTCGGCGGCTTCCTCGAGCGGCCGGGGGTCCGCGAAAAGTCGGGTGACGACCTCCTGGATGAGGTCCTCCGCATCCGATTTCGAACCGGTCAAACGGCAGGCGAGGCGGAAGAGGCGATCGAAGTGGGGCTCGATCAACCTTGCGAATCGCTCGCTCTGTTCGTTCTGTCGGCCGCGCATCTGCCTGCCAGTTCACGCCGACGGGTCAGCCGCCGGGCACGGAGGGAGAGTCTGGCGCGGCGTCGGTGGCCGGCAATTGCACACTGCTCAGATTGCGTGTGCGGGTATGCGCTTTTGTGAGCCGGGTCCCGAACCCGCGGGCCTCGCGGGGAATAATGGCCCGGTTTCAGCCGGCGATGGCCCGGCAGCGAGCGGATCCGCCGAGGGAGGCATGCTGCAGCGATTCGAGGTGCTACAGGACTGGATACGGGTGGAAGACTACGAGGTCGCCGCCGGCGAGGTTCGCACCTTCGAGTTCCACGTGGTCCGGGACGAGGAGGGTGGTCGGGTGACGCTGACCATCAAGTGCCTCGACGAAGCGGAGAACGTCGTCCGGCTGGATCCGACGGTCCTCGGGACGAGCGATCTGCCGTTTCCCGAGCTGGCGGAGCGTCGGATAAAACGGCTCTTCTCCCTCGGGCTGATCTGACGGTCGGGCGCTCCCGTCCGGCTCAGACAGGATCTTCCACCAGGAACCAGCCGCCGAAGACCAGGCTGGCCGCCAGCAACGCCAGCGGCAGCGCCGCATGCCAATCGGTCGCCTCCATCCCGGCGGCGACTTCCAGCACCTCGTTCACCAGGGGCAGGACGCTGACGGCGCAGATGGCCATTGCCACCGTGCCGACGCACCCGAACACGAGCCAACGCAGCCGCTGCCGCTGCCGGATCCGGCGCATCACCGTGTCGATCATCGCCAGATCGGCCGGGGTTGGCGCCTCGTCCAGGGACCGCCGGAAGGCCTCGTCGAGCAGGCTGTCGAGGGCGTCATCTGTCAGTTCGCTCATGTCAGTCAGGTGCCTCCCAGCACGCCGATCAGAGGGGTGATTGGCGCCCGTTGCTTGCGGGTCGCGACCATTTCAGGCGGGCGCTCGCTGTCGGCCTCCGCGCGGCCGCCGGGGGCATCCAGCCACGCGCGTATCCGGGCCTTGGCCCGGTGGATGCGTGCCTTGACCGTGCCCACGGGCATCTCCAGCACGGCGCCGATCTCCGGGTTGGACAGACCGTAGGCGTAAGTGAGCACCATGATCACCTGATCCTCGCGGCTCAGCACGCTGAGCAGCCGATCGAGGTCCGCGGACACGGCGGGGTCGGCCAGGCCGGCGTCAACGATCTGCTCACCTGCGGGATTCGCGTCATCCAGCGACACTTCCGCCTGAACGTTCCGGGATCGGCGCCAATGGGCACGGAACACGTTGTAGCTGAGGCTCGCAAGCCAGGCGCCGAAGCTGCCCGTGCCGCGGAAGGTGCCGAGCCTTTCCCAGGCCCGGATGAACGTCTCCTGGGTCAGATCCTCTGCCATGGCGACCTCGCCGGTGAGCCGGCGCTGCAGCAGCAGGATCTTCTTCCGGTGGCGCCGCACGATCTCGGCAAAGGCTTCCATGTCGCCGAGCTCGGCGGCCTGGCTGACCAGCGATTCGTCCGACGGGGACAGCTTGCACCTCACTTGCGGCATCCTTTGCCGGGCATGTTACCCCGGTTCAGACGGGTTCTGAGAAGCGGCGCGGCAGGTTCCTGCGGCCGATGAACGCCCACAGACCGAGATAGGCGACGCCGATCAGGATCGGGAACATGGCCAGCGCCATCAGCGGCCCCTGTACGTCCGGTTCGCCGATCAGCCGCGCGAAGATGAACACGGCGATGCCCAGGGCAACGGAAACCACGCCCCGGCGCAGATCCGCGTAGGGGCTCGAGAGGCTCATCGCCAGCGTCTCGATGATCTCCGAGCTCAGCGGATCGCCGCGCTCGATCGCGGCCCGCACGGTGTTCTGGATGTCGTGCCGGGTGCGGTACTTGTAATAGAAGGCGAGCACGAAAGTCGCGCCGATGGTCAGGAACAGAACGATCGGAATCAGCTCATCCATTGGAAATCTCCATCACTCTGGAATAGAGATGGCCACGCGGGACCGAACGGTTGCATCGGATGCGGAAAAGTTTCGCAGCGCGGTCGCCTTGACGGCGGCAGACCGCGCCGGCAAGGTGCTGGCTTCCTTGTTCACGTCGCGCCCATGGCCCGCTCGACCCTCAGCCCCGTCGTCTTCCTCCGCCTGCTGGCGGCGGTGCTCTTGTCTCTGCTCATCGGTTGCGCCTCGCAGCCGACACGGACCTGGACATACGGTGGCATGGTTGCGGTGGCCAACCCGTATGCGGCTGAGGCAGCCGCGGCCGTGCTGGCCCGCGGCGGTCACGCGGTGGACGCGGCGATTGCCGCGCACGCGGTTCTCGGCCTGGTGGAGCCGCAGAGCTCGGGCCTCGGTGGCGGTGCTTTCCTGCTCCTCTATGATCGGGCGGCGGATCGGGTGATCGCCTACGACGGGCGGGAGACCGCGCCGGCGGGAGCCCGGGCGGACATGTTCATGGCCGGTGACGCACCGATGGGATTCCTCCGGGCCTGGCAGAGTGGGCTTGCGGTCGGCACTCCCGGCACCGTGGCGCTCTACGAGCTCGTCCACGAGCGGTACGGCCGGCTCACCCTGACCGAGGATCTGACACCCGCCATCGATCTGGCGACGAAAGGCTTCGAGGTGTCGCCGCGTCTGGCAGACATGCTGGCGCGGATCGCCGGACCCAGCCGGCTCGACGACAATCCGGCTACCCGTGCCTACTTCTATCCGGACGGCAAACCGCTGGCGGCGGGGACGCTACGCGACAATCCGGAGTACGCCGAGACGCTGCGTCGCATCGCCCGGGAGGGAAGCTCGGCCTTCTACACGGGCGACGTCGCCCGGCAGATGGTGGCCGCCGTCGGAGCCGAGCCCGACCCTGGGACGCTCAGCCTGAAGGACCTGGCCGAGTACCGGGTTGCCGTACGGGAAGCGGTCTGCGGCAGGACGGGTGTTGAAACGGTGTGCTCCATGCCGCCGCCGTCCTCCGGGCTCGCACAGATCATGATACTCAACCTCTACGATGCGTTGGCCGCCAACGCGCCGCCGATGACCAGCGCCGCGACGTTCGGCGGCGTGAATCTGGCGGCGCTGGTGGATGCGGAGCGGCTGGCCTATGCCGACCGGGACCATTATGTGGCCGACGCGGATGCGGTACCGGTACCCGCGGCCGAGCTGATCGACCCGGCGTACCTGGCGGTACGCGCCCGGCAACGGGTTGCCCCGGACGGCGTGCCGACCCCCGGTGACCCCGGGCTGGTCGTCAACGACGACCCCATCATCGAGCGCTGGGGACGCGATGAGACCAGCGAGGCCGGGGGCACCACGCATCTCTCCATCATCGATCGGGACGGCAACGCGGTGTCGATGACGGCGACCGTCGAGGCGCCCTTCGGTGCCTCCCGGTGGGCCGCCGGTTTCGTGCTCAACAACGAGATGAC
>JASFLG010000349.1:0-5227 GCA_050118205.1 Pseudomonadales bacterium | reverse complement strand
GCTGACGTTGCCCCATCTCCTGCAGGAGCGCCTCAGCGAGTATCTCGGGCGGCCCGTGCAGGCGTGGAACCTCGGGGTCGGCGGAACCGGTCCCGGGTATCTCACCCGAATGCTTTTTTCCGTTCTGCCGGCGATGAAGCCGGAGCTGGTGTTGTTGACGACCCACCCTTTCAACCGGCGTGAGTATTTCGGGGAAACTGGGACGATCTATACGACCCAGTCCGAGCCGCACTGGCAGCATCGTTTCATCGATCCCGAACGGTTCAAGATGCACAAGGTCTGTGGAGCGATCAGCAATCCCTACAACCATGCCATCAACCTGGTTACGCACGCGAAGGTCTGGGAATCGCTGTGTGACGATGCGGGGGCTGCCTGGCTTTTCCTGACCGAGGGACTCGCCGAGCACGCCGAACCGATCAATGCGTTCATGCGCGACGAACGGAAGATGGTGAGCCCGGGCATGTTCGACCTGATCAGAAAGTACCGGGATGATCCCGAGACCGGCCTGGCAAGGGACATGATGCATAGCGGCGTCGCGCCGACCCGGGAGCACGTGGATACGTTGTTCGACCGTTATGTCGACGTGTACGGAGACAAGCTGGATCGCCTGAAATCGACGGCGTCGAAGGCCGAGGTACGTGAGTAGTATGAGTGTGACGCACGCGAATCCGAAGGTTCTCGAGTTCTACCGGGAGCTTCCTTTCAACATTCAGGAGTCCGTCGAGCAGCAGGTCCGTACTATTCAGGACCGCGACAGCGTGACGAACTATCCGGTGCTGGCCGAGCTTCTCGGGAACCGTCCGCGTGTGCTCGAGATCGGCTGCGGCGCCGGATGGTTGAGTAACAATATGGCGTACCACTATGGTGTGAGTGTCACGGCCATCGACTTCAATCCGGTCGCCGTCGAGCGTGCGAGCCAGGTCGCCTCCGCGCTTGGCACGACGCCGACGTTCGAGGTCGCCGATCTGTTTCTTTACCAGCCCTCGGAACCCGCAGACGTCGCTGTTTCCATCGGCGTGCTGCACCATACCAACGACTGCCATGCGGCCATACGACGGGTTCTCAATGACTTCGTGCGTCCGGGTGGGCATGCGTTCATCGGCTTGTACCACGAGTACGGACGGCGTCCCTTTCTCGATCACTTCGCCGAGCTTGCAGCCGCCGGAGCGGACGAGCAGCAGCTATTTGAGCGCTACTGCGAGCTGATGCCGCAGACGACGGATGAGACGCACGCGCGGTCCTGGTTTCGGGACCAGGTGATTCATCCGCATGAAACCCAGCACACGCTCGCCGAGATGTTGCCGATACTCGATGAGTGTGGCTTCACGCTCGAACGCACGTCGATCAACCGCTTCGAGCCCATCGATGACGTGGATGCTCTGCTGGAACGGGAAAAGGACTACGCCGGCATCTCACGCGAGTGGCTGGCGCAGAACCGTTACTTTCCGGGATTCTTTCTCTTTCTGGCGCGGAAGAACGAATAGGTCCCGGCGGGTCGAGCCGAATTATTCGAAGCGCCGGCGTAAGCGTCTGATGCCGGTTGCCGCACCCAGTAAACCGAGGGCGCCAGCGACGGAAAGGATCGAGACCCAGCCATCCGTCACAATGCCGAGACCGGCGGCAACAGCGGCGACGGCCAGAACACCCTGGTTTGCCCGCCCGAGGTTTCGGTGCATCCGGCTGCACGTGGCACAGATGCGCGTGTGCAGCGTGTAGCGGTCCCAGGAAAGCTTTCGAATGTCCGGGTCGTCCCCGGAGGCTTTGGCGGTCGTCCAGCCGCGATAAAACGGCAGGTTCGCGCCAAATCGGTCGAGCCATTTACGGTACTCGATGACGAGCCGGTCCGAGGTCGCGAGCGGGAGCCACATGTCCTTCAGCGGGCCTTCCGATTTCTCGATCTGCTCGTGCTGGCCGACGACCACGCCCATGTCCTGCTCGAGAATCAAGCACTGCGTCCAGTGCTCCAGCCAGCGTGGCTTCATGGCCTCGCGTCGCGAGGTGAAGTTGCTGTATTTGCGATAGAGCAGCCTGCATCGGCTCTTGCCGAGCGGCAGCGAGTACAGGTCGAGCCCCGCTTTCAGGGACTCATCGCGGTACTCTGAATCGTAGCGGATCAGATTCGGCGCAACGTAGTCGACGTATGCACCGCGGAGCACCGGGTCCTCTTCATCACCCGTCATGCCGGGCCGAATGGTGCGAAATCCGCTGCGGATTCCTTCGACGGAATTCTTCAGGATCTTGAACTTCATCGGAAGGGCGGCGTCCCGATGCCCGCCGCCCCGCATGCCATGGTGGGCAATGTGGATGTGCGCGATGTCTATGACGTTCTCGATGAGATAGCTCTGGTCGTAGGGCAGATCCATCTGGAAGTCGACGCACGTAACGTCCGGATCACCGATGCACTCGGTAACGGGAATTGGTCGCGACTCGGTCTGCTCGGGATCGCCCATCCAGACCCAGACCATGTCCTTCACGATTCGTAGCGGATAACTGCGTACGCAGGCCTTCTCCGGAATCCCGAACCCTTCAGGCGCCTGTGGAATGCGCAGGCATCGACCGCCCGCGCCAAACTGCCATCCGTGGTAGAGGCATTCGAGCCGGCCGTCGATGAGTTGCCCATCGGAAAGTCGGGCGGACCGGTGCGGACAGCGGTCGTCCATGCAGGTCAGGACACCATCGCCATCGAAGAACAGCACCAGAGGTTCGTCGTAGATGCTGAATCCGGTGGGCCTTTCGCGCGGCAGATCCCGCAGGAAGCTGACCGGATACCAGCAGTTCCGCCAGTCGAAGGCCTCTTCGCTTTGCGACGTTGTCTCGTCTCTGAGCTCTAATGTCTTGATACTAGACATCGTTCATCCCAGATCTGATGGAGGACAACGAGCAAGTATCGCGCTCGCGAGCGTCGAATACCTTCGGCCGAATGTAAACGGAGGTGACATCTCATGCAATCTAACCCGGACTTCGGCCCGCCTCGTGTCTTGAGCCATCATCAATCCGGCCCGGTCGATCCCGGTCCGCGTGCCCTTGCGACGAGCATCGCCAATCCTGCGCCCAGCCCGGTACCGATGACATTGAGCAGCATGTCACCGAGAGATGCAAAACGCCCCGGGATAACCACCTGGGCTAGCTCCATGAGCGCGCCGAACAGCAGAACCAGCAGGACCGCAGTCAGTACTGGCACGCGCCCGCGCAGACTGAACCCATGCAGTGTCCAGATCCACAACACAGTCAGCAATCCGTAAAGCACGACGTGCATGGCATTCTGCAGGTTTGGCGAGGTCACGCTGACAGCCCAGCCGAAGACCGTATCGTCGGCCGAGCCGTCGCCTGGGGCCATCGACAGAGCCGCCATCAGAAGTGTCAGCAGGACCGCGAGTGTCGGGCGGATGAGGCGAACTGTTGCGTCGGGGAGAAGCTTTCGGGGATCCACGGTTCGGTTCGCTTTAGAGTGTGTTTGGCGGATCAAGCCCCGCTATCGACTCGACGACGCAGAAGATAGAGACCCAGAAGCCCCATGGCCAGCAGTCCAAGAGACTCGGGCTCGCCGCCGGTGAACTGAGCGGTGTCCAGCAGCGACGAGGTGCTCGTGTCGCCGACCGTGAAGTTGTGCGTGGTCGCGTCGTAGTTGATGCCGCGTCGGGCGTCGACGGTGGTGGCACCGTCGTACAGCTGCAGCCGCGTGTTCGGATCGAACACGTCATACAGCCCGATGGTGTTCGATCCGGCGTTGCCCGCGATCTCGACGATCAGCGTCGACGAGGCCTGGCCCGTCGCACCCAGCGTCCAGTGCGATGGTGACTCGTAGTTGGCATTGACGTCATGACCGGGGCCGACCCAGCCATCGAACAGGCTCTGCAGATCCTTGCCGGGGCCATCCCAGCTGCTGCTGCTGATCAGCATTGCCGAGGCATTGGAGGACAGGACGACAGTGAGTAGCAAGCCAAGGAACTGCTTCAACGTATGACTCCCAGGAACCGTGCTGGCACTGCCAGGCGGGTAAATGTGACGGCGTTCATTCTAGAAATGTCTGCCTGGTCACCCTATGAACGCTTTGTCCGCGGATGTGTGGGGTTGTACGCCGCCCCCTCAACGTGCGGACAACCGGATAGAATCTGCCGCTCGTGCCGTTCGGATTGACCCGGTGTCTGCGATCCTCAATGCGCTCTCCTTCGATGTGGAGGACTACTTCCAGGTGGCTGCGCTGGCTGACGGGGTCGACCGTGGTCGCTGGTCGAGCATGGAGCGCCGGGTGGACGGGAACACGCGGGGGCTGCTCGAGATGCTCGATGCGGCCGGGGTCAAGGCCACTTTCTATGTGCTGGGCTGGGTCGCGGAACACGAGCCGGATCTGGTGCGCGCCATTGCCGCGGCGGGCCACGAGATCGCCAGTCACGGCTACAGCCACCAGCTGATCTACGAGCAATCCCCGGCCGTTTTCCGTGAGGAAACGCACAGAAGCCGGGCCATTCTCGAGGACCTGGCCCTGAGACCGGTGACCTCCTATCGGGCTGCCAGCTACTCGATCACACCTGAGTCGCTGTGGGCCCTGGATATTCTCTATGACGAGGGCTTCCGGACGGACTCCAGTATCTTTCCAATTCGGCACGACCGGTACGGGTTGACGGGTGGCCCACATGATCCGCACTACCTGGCGCTGCCAGGTGGCGGCCGACTGCTCGAGTTTCCGATCTCCACGGTACGGTTGCTGGGCCTCACCCTGCCCGTCTCCGGCGGTGGATACTTCCGACTCTATCCCTACGGCCTCAGCCGGTCTCTGGCGAGGCGGCTAAACAGTGCCGGGCGACCCTTCGTCTTTTACCTGCACCCGTGGGAGATCGATCCGGATCAACCGCGTATCGACGCGAGCGCACTGTCGCGGTTCCGACACTACAACAACCTGGCGAAGACCCGACCGCGTCTGGAACGGCTTCTCAACGACTTCCGTTTCGGAACGGTTTCCGATTGCATCGCCTCGAACTATGGTGACAATGACCTGCCCACGCACCGCTACCACTGACCGATGCAGCCCGACGTTCTACCCGTTCGCGAATACTTCATTGCCCTTCAGGAGTCCATCGTCGATGCGCTGGAAGCGCTCGATGGTGGCACCCGATTCGTTCGGCAGGACATCGAGGGGCCCGGTGGGACTCTGACTCGACCCCGGGTTCTGGAAGGCGGTGAGCATATCGAGAAGGCGGCCGTCCAGTTCACGCACAGCGGCGGTCCC
>JASFLG010000348.1:0-5227 GCA_050118205.1 Pseudomonadales bacterium | reverse complement strand
CTTTCTTGCTGGGCAGCGTCTCCAGGAGGTCCATCTTCAGCTTCGGCTGAGCACACTCGATCGAGATCTCGTCGGCGCGGCACCCGTCCAGCTCCGCGAGGAACGCATACCCCGGCGGCTTGTCGGCGACGTGCTTGCCGTAACCGAAACACACGTGCAGGACCGTCGGACCCGTTGCACCGGCAAGCGCCCGGTCGATGGCGGCCACCGCATACTCCCTGGCCGCTTCCGGCCGGGCCTGCACGTAGGGCTCGTCCAGCTGCACGATGTCCACACCCGCCTCGAACAGGTCCCGCAGCTCCGCGTTGACCGCGTCCGCATAGGCCATCGCAAGGGATCCGTCATCCGGGTAGAAGTCGTTGTGCGCCTGCTGGGTCATGGTGAACGGGCCCGGCAGCGTGATCTTGATGGGCCGGTCCGTGTGCGCCTTGAGAAACGCGATGTGTGGCGCCTCCACCGAGGTGCGGCGCTCGATCGCACTCACCACCCGCGGCACCGGCACCTTCCTGCCCGTGCGATCGACCGCCTCGCCAGGATGATCCAGATCGACCCCGGCCAGCGCATTGGCGAACCGGTTGGAGTAACTCTCCCGGCGCATCTCCCCGTCCGTGACGATATCGACGCCGGCACGGTGCTGATCGTGCAGCGCAATGATGGTGGCATCGTCCTGCGCTTCGGCCAGGAACTCCGCGGGCACCCGCCACAGCTCGTCGAGCAGCACTCTCGGTGGCAGCCGCTGGCCGAGTCGTTCCCGATCGATCAGCCAGGCAGGTTGGGCATAGCTGCCGACCAGTGACGTCGGCAACATGGGCAGGGAATTCATCGGCGCTCCTGTCTGTCCGCGGTGAGATTCTCGAACGCTGCGATCAGCACCCGGCGGGTGGTCTCGATGTCGCGTTTGGGAATGCCTTTGAGGGCCCGCTCGTTGACCTCGATGACCATGGGCAGCAGGGTGTTGCGCAGGCGCCGCCCCCGGGCAGTCAGCGTGACGCGCATCTTGCGACGGTCATCGGCGACCCGCTCCCGCTTGATCAGACCACTCTCGAGCAGCCCGTTGACCGAACGCACGGTGGTCGCCTCGGTGGTCCCGGTTCGGTCCGCGAGCTCCCGCTGGGTGATGCCATCCTGATCCCAGAGCACGCGGAGAAAGCGCCACTGGCCGGCGGATACGCCGTGCCGGATGGTCAGCTTCTCCAGCGCCCGGGAGAACGCGCGGAAATTGATTCTCGAGAGGTAACCGATGCTGTGCATCGGATCCAGATAGGGCTCGCTGCCGTCCCGTTTGCTCATCTGTCGCGCCGCCCCCGTTCGGCGCTCAGGCGCCGTGCTCCCTGAGCCACGCGACGATCAGGTCGGCCACATCGTCTCTCGCGTTCGCCGGCGACTGGAGATAGTGATCACCGGTGATCATCTCCAGCCGTTTGTCCTCGGACCCCAGCTCGTCGTAGATCGCCCGGGCATCGCTCGGAAAGACGCCCGTGTCACCGAGGCTCTGAACCACCAGGGCAGGCTGGGTGATGCGATTGAGATGCGGGGCCCCGCGGCAGTGCGATTCGGAAAGCGACCACATGGACAGCCAGGTCCGCAGCGTGTTGGTCAGGCCGATGCCTCTGGGACCGAAGTTGGCTGCCTTCGGGTCGCCCGCGTAGCAACGTCCGACTTCCCGGTCGGACGGATCGATGTCGCCGTCCATCAGACGCAGATCCGCCCAGGTCCGGTAGACGTTGAACGCACGGTCGATCATGCCGTGACCCTGCAGCCGACGGAGCTCGCTGTGGCACCAGTCCGTGATTCGGTCGTTGCGCGCTACCTGAGCAGCCCGGTAGCGCTCAATGAAATCGGATGAATAGGGCGGGCCATTGGCCGGGTCGTACATGTTCAGCGACGCGTCGACGCTGGCCGGGTCCGTCTCGTCCGTGATGGACGGGTCGAACCAGGCGGTCAGCACCTCAGGGCGTCCCAGGTGCGCGCACAGCGAGATGTAAAGGTCGGCGGGAACCAGATCGTCGAGCGCATCGGGCAGCTTGAGACCCGGCGTCGGCGTCATGGTCACCCCGAGGGCCTGGGACTGGTAGGCGCCCATGAGCGAGCCGCCACCGGAGTTTCCGAGAATCACGACCTGCTCCACACCCGCGTTTTCCTTGAGCCAGCGGACGCCGACACCGATGTCCACCAGCGCGTGCTCGAGCAGAAAGAAGCCTTCGTTGCCGCGGAACCGCGTGTTCCAGCCGAGAAACCCGTAGCCCCGGGCCGCCATGTACTCGCCGAGATAATGCTCGGAGAAGTCGACGTTGTAGTGTGTGGCAATCAACGCGGTCTTCGGGCGCGCATCCTTTGGCTGGTAATACAGCCCCTGACAGGGCATGAATCCGGCCCCGTTACGGCCCCCGGTCGGTGATCCGAGCGAAACAAACTCCCGCACCCACTCCGTCATCTAACTCCCTCCCCATGAAAGCGCCGATTCCTTAGCATACAAAGCATTCAGACGCCCGTCGACTGCCAGGCCACCATCTTGAACCGCGCTCCGTCACGCAACCAGACGCTCAGAAAACGGTTCGTGAGTGCTTTCTCCTGGCCGTCCCGACTCGCTCGGCCGTGAAGGGTACCGTGCAGTATGAACACGTCGCCCCGCTGCAGAAGCGTCACGTCATCCACGTCGAGCGCATGGTAGCTTACCGTCCCGGAGGCAATGCCGGAAAGAAAGGCCGCCTTGTCGTCAGTTCTTCCCGAGGAATGCGTCCATACGAGGTCATCGTCGAGCAGCTCCCCGAGTGCCTGAACGTCACCGGCAATCATCGCTGCGCGCCGCCGCGCGTCCGCATCGAGCAGAGCCTCGTCGTTCTTCATGATGGTCTCCCTTCCCGGCTGCGTTGCTCCAGCGTCTGCACGAGCGCGGTCAGCGTGCCGTTCACCGGCGCTGTCATACCCACCTTTTCCGCTTCCCGCGGAATGCTGCCGTTGATCACGCCGACCTCCGTTCGACGGCCCGCTTCGAGATCGAGCAGCACCGAGGGCTTTGCGTCCGGCATGCGTCCGGCAAACTCGCGCACGTGCGCGACAGGATCGTCGAAGCCCAGAGCGATCCCAAGCGCGCACGCGACCGTCCATGCCTCGCGCGCCGCGGCGCGAGTGACCTCTCCCAGCACCGGGTCATCCATGGCCTCGCCGACGGTCGTGCCGGTGAGCGCACAGGGGGCGCTGTAGGCGGCGTTGCAGATGAGCTTGTCCCACTGCATTGCCGCAATGTCGGTGACCGCCGCCGCATCGAACCCCGCGTCCGCCCAGATCTGCGCGATGCGTGCCACCTCCGGTCCCGGAACCTCTGCGTAGGCGCCCATCCTGATCGCCTTCATGTCGTTGTGGTGCGCGTGCCCGGGCTCGCGCAGGGAGGCGCCGAATCCCTGCGCCACGCCGACGATGAGCCCCGTGCTGCCCAGAACGCCGGCCACGACGTCGGCGCTGCCGAGGCCATTCTGTATGGTCAGTACCAGCGTTCCTGGACCGATCATGGGCCGAGCAGCAAGGGCGGCATCGCGTACGTCGCCGGCCTTCACCGACAGGATCACGAGCTCGAAAAGCTCAAGGGGCGCTTCGGTCAGCGCGCGCACCGGGACCCGGCGGTCGCCGCTCGCCCCGGAAACCCTGAGTCCTCCGTCATTGATTGCGGCCACGTGGTCACGATTCGTGGACACGGCCACGACGTCATGGCCGGCAGCCGCGAGCAGCCCCGCATAGATGGAGCCCATGGCACCACAGCCGACCACGGCTATGCGCACGTCCACGCTCCCGACTTCCGCGTCAAACCGCTTCCCTTCATCTGAGCCGTCTGCTTCATCCAAGCTCCGACAGACGTTCCGCGAGCTCCGGTTTCGACTCCAGGCCGAAGCCGGGGCTGCTCCCGGGGGTCACGGTGCCCTCACCCATCTCGCAATCCGGGGCGTAGCCTCCGAACGGCTGGAACACCCCCGGATAGGCTTCGCAGCCACCGAGCCCCAGACCGGCGACCACATGCAGGTTGATCAGATGCCCGCCGTGCGGAAAGCAGCTGCGCCGGTCGAAACCGCTCCTCTCCAGAATCTTCAGCACGCGATCGTACTCGGTGAGCCCGTAGCTCAACCCCGGATCCATCTGGAACACATCCACTCCCGGGCGCATGCCACCATAGCGGACCAGATTCCGACCATCCGCGGCGCTGAAGAGGTTCTCGCCGGTGGCAATCGCGCCCGGGTACGTCGCGCACAGCGCCTGGTTCAGCCGGAAGTCGAGCGGGTCGCCCGGCTCCTCGAACCAGCGCAACCCCAGAGGCTCGATGGCACGCCCGACCGCGATGGCCTGATCGAGGTCGAAGCGGCCGTTGGCGTCCACCGCCAGCTTCGTGCCGCTTGCCGCCACTTCGAGCGCCGTGTCGATCCTTCTCAGATCCTCGTCGAGGCTGGCACCGCCGATCTTGATCTTGAACGCGTCGAATCCGAGCCCCCGGTAGCCTTCGAGCTCCTGCCGCAGGCGGCCAGGTGAATCCCCGGGATAGTAGTAGCCCCCCGCGGCGTAAACCGGCACCGGCCCGGCGGGAAGTGCCCGGCCGAAGGCGCGTGCGATGGTGACGTACGCCGGCTCGTCGGCGAGCTTGGCATTCAGATCCCAGACTGCGAGCTCGATCGCGGCGGCGGCTCCGGCGCGGTCCCCGTGGCCACCCGGCTTCTCGTTACGCATCACCGTGGCCAGTACCCGCGCGGGATCGAACACCCCACCGTCCTCGCTGAGCAGAGCATCCGGCGCCGCGGCGCTCAGCCGCGGGAACATCCGCTCGCGCAGAATGCCCGACTGCCCGTAGCGACCGATGGAGTTGAACGCGAACCCCACCAGCGGCACGCCATTGCGTCGAACGTCGCTGACCAGCGCCACCAGCGAGACGGTGTGACCTTCGAAGCTGACCACCGCATTGGCCACGGTCCCTTCCAGGGGCACCGTAATCTCCCGTGCGTCGACGATGCGCATGCGGCTCAGTGAAAGTGGCAGGAGATGGTGCCGAGGGATGCGTAGTCGGCGTGAAACGTATCACCCGGACGCACGGGTACGGGCCGGGTGAACGAGCCGGCCAGGATCACCTCACCCGCATCCAGCCGCACGTCGTGCGGGGCCAGACGCCGCGCCAGCCAGACGATGCCATTGGCCGGATGGTTCAGCACCCCCGCCGCGATCCCCGTCTCCTCGATCGTGCCGTTGCGAT
>JASFLG010000347.1:0-5233 GCA_050118205.1 Pseudomonadales bacterium | reverse complement strand
AACCGCTGAGCTAGCGTCCGTCATGAAAGGCCTTGCAGGAACACGACGCAACGATCCGCAAGACGCATCTTCGCGCGCTGTTTTGAGTTCCGACCAGGAGTCCGAGCTGCGGCACGATAGCTCAACCAACGCAATGAGGCGGCGGGTTCGGTACTTCAATGCAGACTCGACGACCCGCCGTTGACAGTCAGCGCCTGCGTTCCGCCCGTTGAAACTACGTATGGCGCCGAGCCGACATCTGCGGTGGCATCATGCTCCGACCCGTGAAGCAAGAACGGAAATGGACCCCTCCGACCAGACCGAAACCCGGACCACCACCGAAATCGCCACGCAGAGCGTCGAAGACACACTGCATCAGCTCGCCGTCGACCCGTCGGCGGGCCTGCCCAACGATGAGGTGACTCGCCGACTGCAGCGATACGGACCCAACGAAGTCAGCGAGCACGAACAGACGCTGCTGCAGCGGATCCTGCGTCGATTCTGGGGCCCCATTCCATGGATGATCGAGGTCGCCGCGATCCTCTCGGCCCTGGCCGGTAAGTGGGAAGATCTGGTCATCATCCTGATCATGCTGCTGACCAACGCAGTGCTCGACTTCCTCCAGGAACACCGTGCCCTGAACGCCCTGAAAGCGCTTCAGGCGCACGTGAAACGAATGGTCTCCGCCCGGCGCGACGGCGAGTTCAAGGCCATCGAAGCCCGGGATCTCGTTCCCGGTGACATCATCAGGCTGAAAATCGGTGACGTCGTGCCAGCCGACCTGCAGCTGATCGGTGACGCGAACGTTTCCATCGACCAGTCCGCGCTCACCGGCGAATCACTTCCGGTCCGCAAGGAATCCGGCGATGTCGCGTACGCGAACACGGTCGTCAAGCAGGGCGATACGACCGCCGTGGTAGTCAACACGGCCACCGGGACCCGGTTCCACTCGGTTGTCGCCCTCGTCGCAAGGGCGCAGCTCGAAGAGCGCAGCCACTTCCAGAAGATGGTCATCAACATCGGCAACTTCCTGATTCTGCTGACCATAGCGCTGGTCACCCTGATCACCATTGTGGCGATCTTCCGGCACGAGTCGCTCATCGAGCTGGTGAGGTTCGCGCTGGTGCTCACCGTTGCCGCGATCCCGGTCGCGCTCCCGGCCGTGCTCTCCGTGACCATGGCGGTCGGCGCCATGAACCTTGCCCGCCGGCAGGCGGTCGTCTCGAAGCTGACGGCGATCGAGGAGCTCGCCGGCGTAGACATCTTCTGTGCCGACAAGACCGGCACGCTGACCCAGAACCAGATGCACGTGGCCGAGCCGGTCGTGATTGGATCGCACACCGAGCAGGAGCTCTTCCTGACCGCCGCGCTGGCTTCCAGAGACCAGGAAAGCGATCCCATCGAGCAGCCGATCTTTGCCTACATCGAGGAGCACCATCCCGACATCGACTGGCAGAGCTACGAGGTCAGGAAATTCGTGCCGTTTGATCCCACGATCAAGCGCACCGAAGCCACCGTCGAGAAAGACGGTAAGGGTTTCGTCGCCATGAAGGGCGCTGCACAGGTTCTGATGTCACTGTCCGACCTGGACGATGCCAGCGCTGCGGATCTCACCAAGAAGGTCGACGAACTCGCTGCTGGCGGCTATCGAACGCTTGCCGTCGGTCGCCGCGAGCCGGAAGGCGATGTCGTGGAGCTCATCGGCTTGATACCGCTGTACGATCCGCCGCGAGACGACTCCAAAAGCGTCATCGCCGAGATGAATGCCAACGGCGTCGAGGTGAAGATGGTTACCGGCGACAACCTCGCCATTGCCAGGGAGATCGGGCGCCTGCTGGGTCTGCCGCAGCGTACGCTGCCGGCCAGCGCGCTGTCCGGTAGTGCCGGCGCGGAGCTGCTCGACCTGACAAGAGCTCTGACCACAGCCATCTACAGCCGGCTCCAACCGGGCGTCAGCCAGCGCGACGCGCGTGAGTTCGCGAACGACGTCATGACCAGTCTTCAGGAGAGCTACGACACGCGAATGCTCGAGCACGAGTTTCTGCACACTCACGAATCGGCGCTCGTGGAGATCATCGAGGAGGCGAGCATCTTTGCGGAGGTCATACCGGAGGACAAATTCCGCATTGTCGACAGCCTGCAGAAACGCGGCCACATCGTCGGCATGACCGGAGACGGCGTCAATGACGCACCGGCGCTGAAGAGAGCCGACTGCGGCATCGCCGTTTCGGGCGCGACGGATGCGGCGCGGGCTGCTGCGGATATCATCCTCACCGGCACCGGCCTGGACGTCATCAATGCCGCGATCGTCCAGGCGAGAACCACTTTCGGCCGAATGAAAAGCTACGCCACGTTTCGGATTGCCGAAACCGTTCGCATCATCCTGTTCATGACCCTGTCGATCATCGTGTTCGAGTTCTATCCGATCACGCCCCTGATGATCATCCTGCTCGCTCTTCTCAATGACATTCCGATCCTCGCAATCGCCTATGACCACACAAAGATCGAGAAACGGCCCGTCCGCTGGAACATGACATCACTGCTTGCCGTGTCCGTGACGCTGGGTCTCATGGGGGTTCTGGCATCGTTTCTGCTCTACTACATCGTCAAGGAATACGGCTTCAGCGATGACGTCATCAGAACGCTCATGTTCCTGAAGCTGATCGTCGCCGGGCACAGTACCCTCTACGTTACCCGGGTCGAAGGGGCATTCTTCCGCCGGCCATTCCCGTCTCCACTGCTCTTCGGCGCCACATTCGCGACCGAGATCATCGGCACGTTGATCGCCGTCTTCGGCATCATGGTGACACCCATACCGTGGACCTACGCACTACTGATATGGGGATACGCGCTGGCCTGGTTCGTGGTCAACGACATGGTCAAGATCGCCGTGGTCAAGCTGCTGCACCAGGGAAACAGGGATACCGAGCTGAGGCAGGCCACTCCGGAGACTGCCGGGTGAAGGCTTCAGGACCGTCGGCCAACGACGAGGTCCGCCGCAGCCGTGCCCTCTCCGACCGTCATCGTGGTCCCTAGAGACGCCGTGATCGTCGGCGCCACATCCAGCAACGAGAGTGGTGAATCGCGCTCGCCGGGCGTGATACCGGGGCCCGCGGCGATCAGCAGTCCATCCGACCGGTGCTCACCCGTGCGGCCATAACCGTTCACAGTCTCCACGGTTCCGATCTTCGGTGAACTCACCCGAATCACGGATCCTCGGCCCTCAGCCAGCAGCGTGCTACCGACAGGCGACTCGTCGTGCCATTCGACGAGCACGTCGGGTAACAGATCCAGGTGCGGCCCCGAGTAGATCGAAGCGGTGCTCAGCACCCTGCGCACCAGCGGCTTCCCGGTACGTTCGTCGCGAATCTCGAGCAGATCATCGCTGAGCTGATCGATCAGCACCTGAGCATCCGCGCCCGGCTGGACATTGCCATGGGGCTCTCGACCAACGAGATTGAGCCGGATGCCGCTGACCAGCAGGCCGTTTGGCACCGGCAGGCAACGGCTGGCCCTCGTGTCGACATTGAGCGTCGGCAATCCGAATCTGCCCGGTCGCTCGATGCGCTCGCGTACCGCTCGCAGCGCCGATTGCACCGATTCGGGCAGACGCCGGCCGATGGCCTGGGAGATCTCGCGAGGCCTGAGCCGCTTCGGCTCCGGGGGCAGCGGGACGCACAAGCCGAGACGCTCTAGAATCGTCGGAAGCAACTGATTGACCCCGATGGAGTGGCACATCCCATGTGAAGCCAGAACGAAAACCGCAGCGTCGTCCGCGGCAGACAGAATGTCGCCGACCGCGGTGTCGATTGCCTGGTACACGCGCCGAACAGGGTCGCCCAGCTTGCCGACAAGCGACGCGTCGTGCGCAGGGTGCTCCAGATCGTGAAGGTGCCAGCACTGATGCCCGACGCAATGTGATTCGGTGAAGACCTGCATGAACAGGTCCCATCGCTCGCGTGACAGAAGATCCAGAGTCAGGCCCGCCTTTGCCTCGACGCCTCGAATCAGCGTCTCGACGAAATGCTCGAATCCCTCGGGCGTTCGATGCGTCGAATCGCAATCGGACGGAACGGGATGCGGCCCGTGGCGCCGCAGGATCTCGCGCGCAAGTTGAGGTGGAGATGTCTGAAATCCGAAAATGCGATCGTGACCGGCCCATTCCACGGTCTGTATCCCCGGGATGGCGGGGTCAAGCCTCGTCAATGGCACGTCCAGAATCGCAAGGCGTTGGCCAGATTGTTTTAGATCGTCCCAGAACATCGGGCTTCGAATGTACTCCGCCTCGTGAGGTCGCGAAAACTGATATGTTCCCGGGACGAGTTGTGCCAGGTAATGGATGCCGTGCTGAGCAGGGCTTGCCGCCGTGAGCAATGAGGGCCAGGTGGCCCCGGTAAAGAATCCGTCGATACCGCGGAGCCTTGTGGCGCGTCCACGATTGAGGAGCGCGCCGAGATTTGGAAGCACACCTTCGGCCGCCCATTGTCGCAACAGCCCTCCGTTGGCGGCATCGAGACCAATGACCACCAGACGCGCGCTCATGACCGCAACCGCCCGTTCTCTGCCTCACCTCGATCCATGCCGTCCAGGTACCTTGATTGACGCGCACTCACAGTATCAGCAGACGGTACGTATGTTGAGGCCATCTTCTCGTCGCTTCCGTGAGGCCCAGCCCGGTGCACGTTGACGCTTCCTCCCTCCAGGGCGACGAAACCCTGGAAGCGGACGTATGCATCGTCGGTGCCGGCCCGGCCGGGTTGACGCTGGCAGCCGAGCTCTCGGGCTCCGGCGTCGCCACCGTCATCGTCGAATCGGGCGGGTGGACCGCGGACCCCGTCGCCCAGGAGCTGAATCACGCGCTCATCGAAGGAGATCGACATCAGCCGCTGGACAAAACACGGCACCGGCAGATCGGCGGTACCGCGACGCTCTGGAACACACCGGTTCCGCCGACCGCGGGTGCCAGGTTCGTGCCGCTCGACCCTCTCGACTTCAGGGGCGAGCGCGGTCGAGCGGCATGGCCCATCACCTTCGAGGAGATGACCCCCTACTATCTGCGCGCCCAGCAGGTCGCCGGCCTGGGCCGCTTCGATTACGACGCCGCTTCGTGGCAACTTCCCCCCTCGCCCATCCCCGCCGATCACGAGGTCATGGCATCGCGCATTTATCAGTTCGGTTCGGCCGAGCGTTTCCGGCAGGAAATCCCAGAGCAGCTCGCGCGATCGCCGACCGTCACGTTGTGCAGTAACGCCAC
>JASFLG010000346.1:0-5236 GCA_050118205.1 Pseudomonadales bacterium | reverse complement strand
ACGATCTGATCTTTGCCGCCCAGTGCGGGATGCTGGCGGCGCTGACCGGCGAAGACGCACGTCCCGTCCCGCCTGGCACCTACCTCGCCGATGCCGTGTCGGGACTCACCGCGGCATACGCCATCGTAGTCGCGCTGCTGGCGCGCGAACGCACCGGGCAAGGGACCTATCTCGATCTCGCGATGCACGACAGCCTGTTTGCGCTGCTCGCTGTCTCGCACGGCGCGAAGCGTCCCGGCGAGCAGGCTGCAGCGCCCGAGAGGACTCCGACCTACGCGGTCTATCCGGCTGCGGCGGACAGCTGGCTCGCGCTGGGAGCCATCCGCCCCGCATCCGCGCGCGCCCTGTTCGCGCATCTGGGCCGGCCGGATCTCGGCGAGGACGGTGCCGACCCGGCGGTGGTAGAGCGCTTCCTCACGACCGCTTTCGCGGCGAAGACGGCGCGAGACTGGGTTGCCGAGCTCGCTCCGCTCGACGTGGAGGCCGCGCCGGTGAACACGCCGCTGGAGGCCTACGACGACCCGCAGCTCCGTGCCCGCGGCATGATTGGCCGCTCCGTTGACCCGGATGCCGGCGTGATCGAAACCATCCGCCCCGCGCCGGCGCTCGATCGTGTCCTGCCGCGCGCGCCTCCGGCTCCGGCCCCGGAGGTCGGGGCCGATACCGAAGCAGTTCTCCGCGAGCTCGGTCTGGACATCGTCGAGTTGCGCGCCCGCGGGGTGGTGTGAGAACCCTGGCTGCCGGGTGCTAAGACGCCGCCTTCGCTGCTGCGCGCAGCTGGGCGACCTGAGCCTTGTTCACGGGCTCGAACTTACCGAGACCGCAGGAGGCCCCGGGATAGAACCCGTCGACCATCGGCTCGAGGATGGTGACCACATCCACGTTGCACAGCTGATCGAGGCTCGTGCGATACATGAGCACCGAGTCAGGCCGCATGCCCGGACAGGAGTAGGGCATGGAATTGACGTACAGATTTCCGCCGACCGTCTCGAAGACGATCTGCTTGTCTGAAAGAATCTCGGTGGATTTGATCCGACTGAGGTTGACGCAACGCGTCGCGTCCGGCGAGTTCTCCTGCGCCATCGCCGATGTTGTGGCTCCGGCACTCAGCAGGAGCCCTGCGCCCAGTGTGACCATGCGGGACCAGTGTTTCATTTTCGTATCCTCCAGCGAAGAGATGATGTCCTGCACGCCCGGTGAGCCGGGAAGTCTCACCGCCGTGCTGAGCTGCACGAAGCATAAGCCGTGCCATCTGCCGATCTTCTCGAAGCGACGGGAGAACGCCATGGAAAACGATGGGTGTGGTGGATTCGTGGTTGGAACCAACCGCGATGCCGATCCGCCCTCCGGTGCACTTCCACCACTGGTGCGCCCCCGGTCGGTCGATATCGCACAGGTGTCAGTCGCTCGTCTTGAGCCCATGCTTCTGCACCCGGTAGCGCAGCTTCTCACGGGTCGTACCCAGCACCCTGGCGGCGTGGCTCACATTGTTGCCGTATCGTGCGAGCGCCTCGGTGAGAATCAGCCGTTCCATCTCATCCAGGCTGACGCTGCCGTCCAGGGGCAGGGAGATCCGGTCGCCGTGCGTCTGCACGTCCGGTGAAGGGGCCGGCTCGGTGGTTATCTGGCCGATCCAGCGTTCCGGGAACACCGGGCCGTCGGCAAGCAGCACACACCGCTCGACCAGGTTGCGCAGCTCGCGGACATTGCCGGGCCAGTCGTAGCTTTCCAGCCGCCGCCAGACCTCCGGGGTGACCGTCTCCACCCGTTGACCGGAGCGTGCATTGAACTGGTTGATGAAGATCGGCACCAGGTCCCTGATGTCCTCCTTGCGTTCCCGCAGCGGAGGGACCTCCAGCTGAAACACTGCCAGTCGGTGGTAGAGATCGGCCCGAAACTCGCCATTTGCGATGCGCGACACCAGGTCCTGATTGGTGGCGGCGATCATCTGCACGTCGACATCCAGCTCCCGGTCACCTCCGACCCGGCGAACGCGACGGTCTTCGATCGCTTTCAGCAGCTTCGCCTGCAGATCGACCTCCAGGGAGCCCAGCTCATCCAGAAACAGCGTGCCCCGGTCGGCCTGTTCCAGCAGCCCCCGGCGGCGGCCCTTGGCACCGGTATAGGCGCCTGCCTCGTGACCGAACAGCTCGGCCTCCATGAGCTCGCGTGGCAACGCAGCACAGTTGACCTCGACCAGCGGCCCGCCCGATCGCGGGCCACTGTAGTGAAGGATGCGCGCCACAAGTCCCTTGCCCGTTCCGGTCTCGCCGGTGATGAGCAGCGCCGAGAAAGGCACGTTGGACAACCGGGCGAGCAGGTCCTGAATCTCGCGTGCCGCCGAGCTGTGGCCGATGAAGGAGCTCGGTGCGTAGCGACTGCCCTGAACGCGTTCCTCGTCCTGCAGCCGCCGCTGCGCGCGCGCGCTGCGACCGGCGCCCGCCACCACGAGCTGGAGGCGATCCTGAGGGCACGGCTTCTCCAGAAAGTCGAATGCGCCGAGCTTCAGTGCCCTTACCGACTCGGGCACATCCCCGTAGGCGGTCAGCAGTATCCACTCCCCGAGCAGCCCCTTTGCGCGCACCCGTTCCAGCAGGTCCAGCGCGTTGCCGTCGGGGAGATTCATGTCCGACAGCACGACCAGGGGTTCCAGATTACGCTCGAACAGGAGCTCCTCGGCCGTGCCGAGATCCGCTGCCAGGGTCGTATCCCAGCCTGCGCCGGCAAACTCCTCGCGCAGCTCGGCGCCGAGCAGGGACTCGTCTTCGATGATCAGCAGTGTGTCAGGCATCGGTTTCCATTCCCGGTTCAGAGGCGAGCCGGCACGGCAGGCGCAGGGTTACCTGGGCGCCGTGCGGCGAACGGTTTTCGATCACAAGGTCACCGTCGTTGTCGCGGACGAAACGGCGCACCATGGCAAGGCCGAGCCCCGTGCCGCCCGCCCGCCCGGTGGCGAAAGGTCGAACCCCCGTGCGCAGCATCTCCTCGGGGAAACCGGGACCATCGTCCAGCACACGAATCACCACCTGATCGGCTTCCCGTCTTGCGGAAACCACGACCCTCCCGGCCTCGCCCTGTATCTGGACCGCATTGAGCACGAGGTTCAACAGCGCCTGACGCAGGGCATCAGGGGGCAGCAGACAGTCCACGTCGTCCTCGACGTCTGACTCGAGGAGGAATCCCTGGGGTACCTGGTACCGGAGCAGCCCGAGCAGGTCGGTGACGGTTGCGGCCATGTTGGTCGGGACCAGTGGTTCGGGTTCGTGTCGGGCGGCATCGACCTGCTCGGTCAGCAGCTGATTGATGCGTCTGAGCTCGGCGATCACGGCGCTGATACGCTGCGACTGCTCGCTGTCCCCGAGTTGCTGCTGGAGTCGGGAACAAGCCAGCTGAATTCCCGCCAGAGGATTGCGCAGCTCGTGTGCGAATCCCGCCGATACGGCACCCACCGCGGCCAGACGCTCGGCCCGTGCGAGCTCGCGGCTCTGCGCCAGCAACGCCTCGGTGGCTTCACGCACCCGCCGTTCCAGAAGGCGCTCCCGGTCCAGATGCTCCGCTTCCAGATCCTGCAGGCGCATGACCAGCGCGTTGTAGCTGTCGAACGCGGGCCGGGCCGGGCCCGTGGTCTCGCCGAGAACACGCTCTGGCAGAGGACGAAGATCGCGCCGGGCCAGACGATCGAGCAGATCCTGGAGATCCCGAAGCGGCTGCTCCATACGACGCCGCAACAGGTAAACGGCGATGATGCCGCCCGTCGGCAGAATTACCAGCAACGCCAGCGCCAGACGCAGCTCGGTGCGCATGCTGTCGGTCACGTTGACCAGGAGCTGATCGTGTCCGGCACGTTCATCGGCAAGGATCTCCTGCAGCTGTGTGAGGGCGTTGAACAGCACCTCGGCTGAAACGGGAGCCGGTTGACCAAGCCTCAGGCCGATCTCCTTCAATCTGTGATCCGCATCCGGATGCAGCGTCTCCTCGAGCGACGCGACCGCGATCAGCTCGCCGCTGATCTTCTGCAGCTCGTCCCGGTTGGTCGTTATCCCGCGTAACTCATGCAGGACGGCCCTTTCGACGTGCACGGTGACGGCCTGGATGCGGGAGATGTGCGTGTGATGGGCCAGCACGGGTCGCAGCCGGTCCAGACCCCGCCACGAGACGGAGACCAGCATCAGCAGGAGCAGAACGACGAGCACGCCGGACAGGCCGAGCGGCAGCCAGAAGAAGCGCCTCACGGAGTATCTTCCGTCTCGGGTCTTGGTGCCCTGCATCGTGCCCTGCAGTCCGGGATTCTCGCCGGGGTTGGCCAAGTCTGCGAACGATCCTCATATCGTCTCCCGAACCTCAAGAGGCAAGATGCGTGCCGCGGTGCTGTCACTGTCTGCTTCAGGGTCATCTGCTGTGCGTGAGCGTTGTCTGGTTCATTCAACCCAGAATCTGGTTGAAATGCACCGGCTGTCGGACCATCCCTCCGCACCGGATTCCCGGCGCGATGGGAATTCGGCGCCTCGGCACGATTCTCGCTTGGCCGTTGCGGCAAACACCAGCTGTCGTCCGAGGAGTCTGTCGAATGGCCGTCCAGCATCGAAGCGGAAGGGGCATCTCGCCATCACGGGAGGTCTCCGCTGGCGGATGGCTCCTTCCGTCGGTACCGCGCCTGGGTCCGGACCCGCAACCGCCCGCATCCGGAGATTCGGGGGAGCAGGGAACGCCTTCGGCGTCGGATGGCCAACCGCCGCGGCCCGTCGGCTCACCACTCGCGTTCTGGTGGTTGCTGCTGATCGCGCTGTTGGGCTGGAACGTCGCGGGTACGCTACTGCACAGCAATGCGCCCCCGGTCGCCAAGATTCCCTACAGCACCTTCGTCGACGAGGTCAAAGCCGGCAACGTGGCGAGCGTCGGCATTCAGGGCAGCGCGATCATGGGCACCCTGCGGAATCCGCGCGAGTGGAACCGGCAGACCGGGCAACTCACCGATGTGGCTGTCAGCGGGTCCGGCGCGGCGGCCGGGTCCGGACCGCAGAGCGGTCGGAACGAAACTGCCGAGCCCGGGAGCGGTCGCCAGACCGGCAAGCCGCCCGCCGTCAAAACCGACAGTGCCGACGCCAGATCGGTCCAGGAGGCAGAGCCCGTACAGGTGAGCCGCTTCACGACCGTGTTCCCGAGCTCGCTGGGCGATGAGCAGCTTCTGCCCCTGCTCGAGAGCCGGCACGTTGAGATCGTTGCGGTTGCCAGAGGG
>JASFLG010000345.1:0-5238 GCA_050118205.1 Pseudomonadales bacterium | reverse complement strand
GGCCGGTCGACGCGCAGGTAGCCGGTAGCCTTGTCCACCTCGTACTTCACCAGGTCGAACGGCGTTACCTCGATGAAAGCATTCACCAACTCCGGCGCGGCGGGTCCTATTTCCAGCCCGTGCCAGGGATGCGGTCGCCACTCGATGAAATCAGTCATGATCGGCACTCTCGGGGAGGACGCACACCTTACTCAAGGGTCCCCCGACTGGCCAGCAGAGCTGTGTTAGCCTTGCCGGCCGTCACCCGCAAGCAGGAAGCCTTCATGGCCAAGACCGTCGTCGATCTCTCGGGTCTGCCGGTTGTCGAGCAGCCGGGCCGGATCGCCATACTGCGATCGAAATGGTATCCGGAGATCGTCAACAGCATGTCGGACACCTGCGAGGCGATCCTGCGCGAGCGGGGCTTCGAGCAGGTGGAGGTGCACACGCTGCCCGGTTCGCTGGAGCTGCCGCTCGCCGCCCGGGACCTGCTCGACGCCGACAGTGCGGGCGCCATCGATGCCGTCATCTGCTTCGGGGTGATCGTCAAGGGCGAAACCCTGCACTTCGAGATGATCTCCAATGAGTGCATGCGCGGGCTGGCCGACGTGATGCATGCCTACCGCCGCCCCGTGATCATCGAGGTGCTGCCGGTGTTCGACATCGAGGATGCCAGGGCCCGGGCGGGCGACGACGAATTCAACAAGGGCATCGAAGCCGCCGCGGCCGCCATCGAGATGATCGCGTGGCGGCGCGGGATCGGCGCATGACAGCGCACCCCAGCGTGCGCCAGTCACCCGTGCCGCATGATGCGTTCCTTCTGACGCTCCCAGTCCCGGTCGCGCTGAGTCGCGCGCTTGTCGTGTGACTTCTTGCCCTTGCCGAGGGCAATCTCGCACTTCACCTTGTTGCCTTTCCAGTACAGGGCGGTGGCCACGCAGCTGAAGCCTTTCTGCTGGGTAGCGGCGAAGATCCGCGCGAGCTCCCTGGCGTGCAGGAGAAGCTTGCGGGTGCGCTGCGGGTCCGCCACCACGTGGGTGGAGGCACTGGCGAGCGGAATGATGTTGGCGCCGAGCAGCCAGGCTTCTCCGTCACGCAGCAGCACGTAGCTATCCGTGAGCTGCGCGTTGCCCTCCCGGATCGCCTTCACCTCCCACCCCTCGAGGACGAGACCCGCTTCGAACTTCTCGGTGAGCTCGTAGTCGAACCGCGCCCGCCGGTTCACGGCGATGGTGCCTGCGTTGCTGCTCTTTCTGGACTGTCCGGCCATCGGCGGATTATACGGCAGATGACCCGGAACCCCGGCATGACGCTGGTTGTGACCCTACAGACGGTACGTCAAAATGCCCGCCCAACGGAGTTCTGGCGTTGGAGCAGACATGGCGGGTGTGACCGAGTCGCGGCACGGGATGTGGTCGAATCGCTGGCTCTTCGTTCTGGCTGCCGCCGGCTCGGCCGTCGGTCTGGGCAACATCTGGAAGTTTCCTTATATCGCCGGCGAGAACGGCGGCGGGGCTTTCGTGCTGCTCTACCTGCTCTGCATTGCGTTCATCGGCGTGCCGATCATGATGGCGGAGGTGCTGATCGGCCGGGAAGGACGGCAGAGCCCCATCAACACCATGCGTCATCTGACCAAGCAGCATCACCGCCGTCCGGCGTGGGTGCTGATCGGCTGGTCCGGCGTCGCCGCCGGATTCCTCATCCTTTCCTACTATGTGGTCATCGCCGGCTGGGGCCTGTTCTACATCCTGCAGATGGCCAGCGGCGCCCTGGACGGTGCCACACCCATGCGTGCAGACGAGCTGTTTGCCGGCTTCCTCGCCGACCCGCTGCAGGTGATCCTGTGGCAGACCGTGTTCATGGCCATGACCGTCTACATCATCTCCCGGGGGGTGATCAGTGGCCTGGAGACCGCGGTGCGCTGGTTCATGCCGGCGCTGTTCGTGCTCATGTTCGTGCTGCTCGGTTACGCGATGACGACCGAAGGCTGGTCCCGCGGATTCGACTTCATGTTCCGTTTCGACCTGTCCAAGCTCACCGCAGATGCGGTCCTGGCGGCCATGGGTCAGGCATTCTTCACGCTGAGCCTGGGCATGGGCGCGATCATGGCCTACGGCGCCTACGTGCCGAGCAATGCATCGATCTTCGGGACGGTGAGCATCATCGCGCTGCTCGACACGGTGGTGGCCGTGGCCGCCGGCCTCGTCATCTTCCCCATCGTGTTCACGAACGGTCTGGAGCCGGGACAGGGACCGGGGCTGATGTTCGTGACCGTGCCGCTGGCGTTCGGTCAGATGCCTCTGGGCGCGCTGTTCGGCACCGTCTTCTTCGTGCTGGTCGCCTTTGCCGCGATCACCTCCGCCATTTCCATCAGCGAGCCGGCGCTGGCGTTTCTGGTGGAGGAATACAACGCCAAGCGGGGTCGGGTGGCCGTCTCGCTGGGGGTGATCAGCTGGATACTCGGCCTCGGCACCGTGTTCTCGTTCAACTACTGGGCGGACATTCCGGTGGGTGGCCAGCCGACCATCTTCGACTTCGTGTCCTGGGTGACCGACAAGCTGATGCTGCCACTCGGCGGGATGTTCATCGGTCTGTTCGCGGCGTTCGCGCTGCCGAAGACCGTGATCGGTGCGCAGCTCGGCATCGACAGCGGCCTTCTGAACCTGCTCTGGAAGCTGCTGTGCGGCGTGGTGGCACCCGTCGCCGTGCTAGTGGTGTTCATCTCCGCACTGGTGAGCTGAGCGTGGCCCGGGTTCAGCGATCGGCGCTCCTGCCTTACGCCGCCGAGCATGTCTTCGCCATCGTCAACGACGTGGCTCGCTACCCGGAGTTTCTCCCCTGGTGCTCCAGCGCGGAGGTGATAGAGACCCAGGGGGACGAGGTGCTGGCGGCGCTGTCGCTGTCCGCCACCGGGTTTACCGAGACGTTCACCACCCGCAACCTTCTGACCCCTTTCGAGAGGATCGAGATGGTGCTCGTCTCCGGACCTTTCAGGAAGCTGTCCGGTGACTGGACGTTCACCCGGCTCGGCGATCAGGGTTGCCGGGTGTCGCTGGAGCTGGACATCCAGCTCTCGGGCGTGCGCACGCTGCTCGGTGGCGTCTTCAACCGGGCGGCCGATCAGCTGGTGGACGCATTCTGCGCCCGGGCGAACGAGCTTCACGGCACGAGCTGAGTCGCCCATGCACGTCGAAGTCGTCTACGCGCTGCCGGAACACCAGCACCGGCTGCATCTCGAGCTCGACGCCGGCGCGACGGTGGCCGACGCGCTCCGGGCCGTCCAGCGGATTCCGCCGTTCGATGCACTGGCGCTGGAGGACGTGCCGGTCGGCATTTTCGGTCGCCTGGTCAGCCGGCAGCAGGTGCTCGGCGCGGGCGATCGGGTGGAGATCTATCGACCGCTCAAGGTGGATCCGAAGGAGGCACGCCGGCGGCGCGCGCTTCAGCCGGACCCGGCGGCGGACGGCTGAGCGTCGCCGGACGGCGATGCGTCTGCGGACGGCGATGCGTCCGTGGACGACGGCGTCTCGGCGGTGTCTGCTTTTCCCGCGTCGACCTGCTCCTTGAAACGGCTCGGCACCATGTCCCCGGTGAAGTAGGCGAGCTGGTCGTCGACGAAGTAGAGGCTGACGGTCTGCGAGGTGCTGAACACGCCGGGCAGCTCGATGGAGTAGACGTAGTCCCAACGGTCGTCGTTGAACGAGTCACGCATCACCGGTTCGCCCATGATGAATGCCACCTGGCTGCGCGTCATTCCGGGTTTCAGCTTGTCGATCATGTCCTGATTGATCACGTTGCCCTGCTGCACGGTGAGCTTGTGCACCCGAGGCAGACGCGGACGTTTCAGGCTGCACCCGGAGAGAATCAGGCTGGCGAAGACGGCGGTGAGCAGCAGCATGCGCATGGCGGCGGATCTTACTGGCAAAGACGCGTGGAATCGAGGCCGTGCCGGACAGAGGGCGCGTCAGCCGGCTGCTTCGCCGAGGAGCGTGCGGGCGTAGTCCCGGGACTCGTCGGTAACCCGCGCGCCCGCGAGCATGCGGGCCAGCTCGTCGACGCGCTCGGCCCCGGTGAGGGTCGAGATCCGGGTGTCCTGTTCGCTGTCCTTGCTCACCTTCAGGTGCGCGTGGCCGAGTGCGGCGATCTGCGGCGCGTGGGTGATACAGAGCACCTGGGTGTGGCCGGCCAGGTTCCTCAACAGTCGGCCCACGACGTCCGCCGTGGTGCCGCCCACACCCACGTCCGCCTCGTCGAGAATCAGGCTCGGGAGCTGGTTCTTGGCCGCTGCGACGATCTGAATGGCGAGACTGATTCGCGCCCGCTCGCCGCCGGAGGCGATCCTGCTGAGCGCCGCTGCAGGGTACTTGGGATTGGTGACGCAGCGGTATTCCACGGCCTCGGCGCCCCACTCCGATTCCCGCGGCAGAAATTCGAGCGTGAGCGCACCTCCGATGATGCCGAGCGTGTTCATGTGCTCGCTGACGGCGGCACAGAACCGGTCGGCCGCCTCCCGACGCTGCGCGGAAATGCGGGCGGCAAGCGCACGGTAGGCCTGTTCCTGGCGCGAGGCTTCCGCGGCCAGGGCATCGAGGCTGCCGCGGTCCGTGCCGAGCTGCTCGAGCTCCGCCTGCAGCGCCGCCATGTGCTCCGGAAGATCCTCCGGCGCTACCCGGTGCTTGCGTGCCAGGTCGTGCAGCATCGAGAGCCGGGACTCGAGCTCGGAGAGGGTTTCGGCGTCGAAGGACAGGCTCTCCTCGAAGGCACGCAGGTCGTGCACGGCGTCGGTCAGGAGCTCGCCGATGGTGACCAGCGTCTCCCGGGCGGCGCTCAGACGCGGGTGCTCGTCGTCGAGCCGGGCGAGCATCGAGCGCACCCGGGCGATGGTCTCCTCGTCCTCCAGGGCATTCATCGCCTGGGCCACCGCATCGCCCAGTGTGTGGGCCTGGGACAGGCGCCGATAGGTCTGCTCGGTCTGCTCGAACTCGCCCTCGGCCGGCTCGGCCGCTGCCAGCTCCTCGAGCTGATAGGTCAGCAGCGTGGCGCGGTCCTCGCTGCTGCGCACCTGGGCCTCGAGCCGGGCATGCTCGGTGAGTGCTCGCTTCCAGGCATGGAACGCCTTGGCGCAGGCGGCGAGCGTATCCCGATCGACGCCGTAGCCATCGAGCAGATCCCGTTGCACGTCCGGGTCCGCGAGGCGGACGTTGTCGTCCTGACCGTGGATGTCTACGAGGCCCTCGGTGAAGGCGCGCAGCACGCTCA
>JASFLG010000344.1:0-5239 GCA_050118205.1 Pseudomonadales bacterium | reverse complement strand
GCCACCAGCAGCGGAAAGTCCTCAGGGCTGGCCAGACGACGCATGGGCACGGCCCGTTCGAGCGCCTGTTGGAGCCGCCCCGACTCGTCGAAGCTCGCGAGCAGAGGGGTGTCCGTCGGTCCCGGACAGATCGAGTTGAACGTGATCCCGTCGCGGGCATGCTCCCGCGCCAGGGTCTTCATGAAAGCGATGGTCCCGCCCTTGCAGGCGGCGTAGACGGCCTCTCCGGACGAACCCACCCGTCCCGCATCGGAGGCGATGCTCACCACGCGCCCGCCCCCACCGGCCACCAGGTACGGCAGCACGGCGCGGGTCAGGTTGAGCGGACCGTACAGGTTGATGTCCACCACCTGCCGCCAGAACTCCGGGTCCGTGTCGATGAACGGTGCGGCCCGATCCCACCCGGCGTTGTTCACCAGCCCCCAGAGCTCGCCTTCCGCTGCCCACACCGCGACCGCATCGGCAACGGCCCGGTAGTCGCGGATGTCCACGTTCGCGGTGCCCACCGTCCCGCCGTACGCCCTGCCGAGCGCATCGAGCCCGGCCTCGTCGATGTCGAGTACGCGAACCGCGTCGCCCGCGGCAACCAGATGGTCGACGATGGCACGGCCGATGCCGCTGGCGCCGCCACTGACGATGATCCGTCTGCCGGTCATTGTGCTGCTCCTTCTACATCTCCGTTTCCTTTCCCCTGCCGGGATCGTCGAGAAATGCGATCGCGACCGCCGGTCATACGCACATTGCGCTAGAATCGTCCGCATGGGCAAGACCGACACATCCGCACACTCCCGAAGCCAGCCGCAGCCGCCAGTGAGACGCAGCGGCGAGAAATTCGTCACGGGCAACGGCGTTCGAGCCATCAAGGATGGGATCAAGTCGCAGCGCGACCCCGAGCCGGGCGGCAGAAAACCACCCTGGCTGCGGGTGAGAATTCCGAGCGGCGGCCGCTACGAGACGGTCCGCCGGACCGTGCACGAGCACCGGCTGGCAACGGTCTGCGAGGAATCGCACTGCCCGAATATCGGCGAGTGCTGGAGCGCCGGCACGGCTACCATCATGCTTATGGGCTCGGTGTGTACCCGGGCCTGCCGCTTCTGCTCGGTGGACACGGGCAACCCGAGCGGCTGGCTCGATCCCGCGGAGCCGGAGAGCGCCGCCACGAGCGTTGCGCTGATGGGACTCAAGTACGTGGTGATCACTTCCGTGGATCGCGACGACCTGCCCGACGGCGGCGCCGCCCACTACGCGGCCTGCATCCGCGCCATCAAAGCGCGCAATCCGGGCACGGCGGTGGAAGCACTGACCCCCGACTTCTCGGGTTCCCGGACGGCGGTGGAAACCGTCGTGACCGCCGGGCTCGATGTCTTCGCGCAGAATCTGGAAACCGTAGCCCGCCTTACCCATCCCGTGCGCGATCCGCGTGCGGGCTACCGGCAGACGCTCGACGTGCTGACGCACGCCAAATCCATCGCCCCGCACGTTCTCACCAAATCGAGCCTGATGCTCGGGCTCGGCGAGACCGACGACGAGATCCTCGAAGCGATGGACGATCTGCGCGCCCACGACGTGGACGTGCTGACCCTTGGCCAGTATCTGCGCCCGACCGTGAACCACCTGCCCGTGGCCCGCTGGGTACATCCGGACGAGTTCGAGGCGTATCGACGTGAGGGCCTCGCACGCGGTTTCCGGGAAGTGGCTTCGGGGCCCCTCGTCCGCTCGAGCTACCGAGCCGACAGGATCCTGGACGGGGACAACCTGGGCCTCATTCCTCTGCGGAGCATCTGACACCCATGAGCCTCATCTTTGCGCATGACGGCCACCGGACGGCCATCCGGCTGGTTGCGACCGACGACTACCCGGCCTGGCGCGAACGCCAGCCGGCCCTCGCGACTGCCTGGCTCGACCGCCAGCAGTTCAAAGCCAGGTCGGGGCAGTTTGCCTGGATTCCGAACGATGCCGGCGCGCCCGACTCGCTGGTCGTCGGCTGGGACGGCCGGGAGGCCTTCGAGGCACTGGGCGGTCTGCCCTTCACGCTGCCGGAAGGTGTCTACGAGCTCGCCTCCGAGGCGAGTGCCCTGCAGGTGCTCGGCTGGGGACTCGGTGCCTACCAGTTCGACCGCTACCGGGAACCGGAACGTCGGCCGGCAGAGCTACTCCTGCCGAACGGGCTCGACCGCGATTCGCTGGCCAACGAGGTGGCCGCGGTGCAGCTGGTGCGGGATCTGATCAACCTCCCGGCCGACGAGCTCCACCCGGGGCGCCTGGCGGACGAAGCAGTGCAGCTGGCCGACAGCTTCGAGGCCGAGGCAAGCGTCACGACCGGCGACGAGCTGCTCGACGCCGGCCTCAACACCATCCACACCGTGGGCCGGGCCGCCACCGAGGCCCCGCGCCTGATCGACCTCACCTGGGGCGATCCCGCGCATCCCAAGGTGAGCCTGATCGGCAAGGGCGTGTGCTTCGACAGCGGCGGGCTCGATCTGAAGCCCGCGAGCGCCATGCGCACCATGAAGAAGGACATGGGCGGCGCGGCGAACGTGCTGGGGCTCGCCCAGCTGATCATGGCGGCCCGGCTGCCGGTGCGTCTGCGGGTGCTGATCCCGGCAGTGGAGAACGCCGTGGCGGGCAATGCCTACCGACCCGGTGACATCATTCAGACCTACAAAGGCATCAGCGTCGAGATCGACAACACCGATGCGGAGGGCCGGCTCGTCATGTGCGACGCGCTGGCTCTGGCCGCCGAGGAGAACCCCGAGCTGATCCTCGACTACTCCACGCTGACCGGTTCCGCCCGGTCAGCCGTCGGCGCCGAGATCGCCGCCATGTTTGCCAACGACGACGACGTGGCGGCCGGCATCGCCCGGGGCGGCGTGGCGGTGGACGATCCGGTCTGGCGCATGCCGCTGCACGCGCCATACGAGTACATGCTGAAGAGCAATGTGGCCGACACCGTCAACAGCGCGAGCCTGCCTTATGCGGGCGCGATCACGGCCGCCCTGTTCCTGAAGAAGTTCGTCGGCGACGTGCCGTGGGCACACTTCGACATCATGGCATTCAACATCCGACCGCGCCCGGGACGGCCGGAAGGCGGGGAGGCCATGGGCATGCGGGCCGCCTTCCACTATCTGAAGGAACGGTTCGGTGGCTGAGCTGTTCAGGGACCTGGAGGTGGCGCGTGCCGGACACACGGAACCGCTGGCCCGGGTGCTGGACGCGGTGAGGTTCGGCAACGACGGTCTGGTTCCCGCCATCGCCCAGCGCAGCGCCGACGGGGAAGTCCTGATGCTCGCCTGGATGAATCGTGCGGCCATCGAGCACACGCTGGCCGAAGGTTATGCCTGTTATTACTCACGGTCCCGACAGACCCTGTGGCGCAAGGGCGAGACCTCGGGCCATCGGCAGAGGGTCATTGCCATGCGCCTCGACTGCGACGGCGATGCGGTGCTGCTCACCGTCGAGCAGACCGGACCCGCGTGCCACACCAATCGGCCGAGCTGTTTCTACCTCGAGGTGGACGGCGAGGCCGTGCGGGTGATCTCGAACGCCCCCTGACATATACTCCGCCGCCCCCGATTCCGAACCCATGAAGGCAGCGTCGAGGCCCTGATGGACATCTATCTCCACAACACGCTCTCCGGGAAGAAGGAGAAGTTCGTACCGCTGGATCCGAACCGGGTGACCATGTACGTCTGCGGCCCCACCGTGTACGACTACGTGCACATCGGAAACGGGCGCCCCGCGGTGGTCTTCGACGTGCTCTACCGGCTGCTCAGGGTGCTTTACCCCGAGGTGGCCTACGTGCGCAACGTCACGGACATCGACGACAAGATCAATCGCGCCGCGCTCGAGGGTGGCGAGCCGATCTCGAAGCTCGCCGACCGCTATACCGAAGCCTATGAAGACGACATGCACGCACTCGGCGTGCTGCCGCCGCTTGCTGTGCCCCGCGCGACCCATCACATCCCGGAGATCATCGCCATGATCGAGACGCTGATCGCGTCGGGTCACGCCTATGAGGCGGACGGTCATGTGCTCTTCCACGTGCCGTCCGACACCGAGTACGGCAGCCTGTCGCGGCGCAGCCTCGAGGACATGGTGGATGGCGCCCGGGTGGAGGTGGCGCCGTACAAGAGGGACCCCAAGGATTTCGTGCTCTGGAAACCGTCGAGCGACGAGCTGCCGGGCTGGGACAGCCCCTGGGGACGTGGCAGACCCGGGTGGCACATCGAGTGCTCGGCGATGATCGAGAAGCACCTGGGCAAGGTCATCGACATCCACGGCGGCGGATCGGACCTGACGTTCCCGCACCACGAGAACGAGGCGGCTCAGAGCCGCTGCGCCCACGGCAGCCACGAGTACGTGCGCTACTGGCTGCACAACGGCATGCTCACCCTTGGCCAGGAGAAGATGTCCAAGTCTCTGGGCAACGTGGTCACCATCCGCGAGCTGCGCAGCCGCTACCCTGGCGAGGTTCTGCGCTACGCGCTGCTCGCCGCGCAGTATCGGTCGCCACTCGCCTGGTCCGAGGCCCTGCTCGAGCAGCACCGGGCGAGCCTCGACCGACTCTATGGCGCGCTGGCAGAGGACGGCAACGAGACGTCGGCGAGCTACGCGGATCTGGCCCCTGAGCGCTATCCGTCCCCGGTCCTCGAGGCGCTCGCCGACGACCTCAACACACCGGAAGCGCTCGCCGCGCTGCACCAGCTGGCCAGTGACGTGCATCGTGCACGGGACGAGGCCCGCCGCGGTGAGCTGCGCCAGGCGCTGCTCGCGGGTGCCTGGCTGCTGGGTCTGCTCGAACAGCCCGCCAGGCGGTACTTCCAGGCGGACAGCACCCTGGATGCCGCCACCATCGAGGCGCGTATCGCCGCCAGAAACGAGGCGCGGGCTCGCCGGGACTATGCGGGCGCGGATGCCATCCGCGACGAGCTGCTGGCGGCGGGCATCGAGCTGGAGGACTCCCGGGAAGGAACGCGGTGGAAGGTGGTGCCGAAGAGCAGCGGCTGAGCGAGATCGGCATCGTCGGCGCCGGCATCGCCGGCACCACGCTCGCCATCGCCTGCCGGCGGGCGGGGCTCGACGTCAGGCTCTACGAGCAGCACCAGTCCCCTCACCCGGATCCTGTGCTCCTGTCGCTGACCCCCAATGGAACGCGCGTCCTGCTGGCGCTCGGATTGAAGGAACCCCTCGGCGCGATCGCCCTCGCCCCCATGTTCGGCGTGGTCCGGAGCAGCCGCAC
>JASFLG010000343.1:0-5254 GCA_050118205.1 Pseudomonadales bacterium | reverse complement strand
GCACGGCCTCCCGGGCACTGTTGCGCATCTCGGCGGTCAGCTGGAAGCAGACCACGTTGGAAAGCTCGATCGGGTCGTTCCAGAACTCGATGACCTCGGGCGCCGAGATGGCGAGCTCGGTCACATCCGCCGTACCGACGAGCATCAGGCTGCACTCACCGACGCGGGGGTGTAGACCGGCCGGGCGCGCTCCTCCGGCGTGCGGAACTGCGGCATGACCTCGGTGGCGAACAGCCGCAGGCTTTCCAGCACATCGGCTTGCGGAACCATCTCCATGGCATTCAGCAGGAAGTTGATACCGGTGACCCCGATGGACTCCCAGCGCTTGATCGTGGCCACCAGATGGTCCGGGTCGCCGACCCCCACACCCTCGGGCAGGCCCTTGGCAACGCTCGGGTCGTCCGGCGGTGGCTTCTTGGCCTTCATCGCGGCGCCGGCATTGCCGAGCGTCTGGTAAGCACGGGTCGGATACGCCTCCCGGGTCCAGTAGAGGTGCGAGTTGGCCACGTTGAACGCGGTGACCATGGGTACGCCCACATCGCGGGCCCGACGGTAGTCCTCGTGACAGTAGAGGAAGTTCATGGTGTGGACCTGATCGTTGACCATGCCGCCCACGGGCTCACACTGCTGCACCCGGCGGTGATACTCCTTGGTGCGCCGTTCCTGCTCGTCGTAACCCGCCGCGGAAACCCCGAGACAACCGAGGCCCCGGTCCGCGGCATCGAGCTCGGTGCCCGGCGAGGTCACCGTGACCCAGAGCGGCGGGTGGGGCGACTGCAGCGGTTTCGGCAGCACGTTACGTGCCGGCATGGAGAACGACTTGCCCTGCCATTCGAACTCGTCCGACATCCACATCTTCGGCAGCACGCGCACGAACTCGTCCCACGTCTTCTTGGTGTCGTCGGGATTCACCTCGAAGCCCCCGAGCTCCGTCCAGGTGGACGAGCGGGCCGTGCCGAGCTCCAGCCGGCCGTTCGAGATGATGTCCAGCGCCGCGGCGCGCTCCGCCACACGGATCGGATGGTTCATCTCCGGCACGCAGACCACGGCGCCGTGCCCCACCCGGATCCGCCGGGTCTGAGCGGCCACCGCGGCCAGGAACACCTCCGGCGCCGAGCAGTGCGAGTACTCCTCGAGGAAGTGGTGCTCCACCGCCCAGACGTGGTCGAAGCCGAGCTCGTCGGCCAGCCGACACTGCTCGAGCGCGTTCTGGTACACCGCCAGCTCCGCTTCCCGGGTGAACGGCCGCGGCGTGGACAGCTCGAAGAAGATTCCGAATTTGATGGCAGCGTCCCCTCTGATGCCAGGTATCAACCGATACTAGCAGCGAGCCGAAACGCGCTGCCAGCGGCCCGTCGAAAAACGGACCCCTAGTCGCCTGCGCGCCGGCTCGACAGGAAGCGGCGCAGCGCCAGCAACGGCCGATGGTTGAGCAGTGCGATCAGGATCTCGAGCTGTGCCTGGGTAATCCGCCCACCGCCGAACAGAGCGAGCCCGCGCAGTGGCATCTCGTCGGCCATGGTCTCGAACATCCGGTCGAGCACGGCGTCGTTCGTCGAACCGCCCATCTGCTCGCGGAAGGCCGCGACCACGCGCCGGCGAACCCTGGCGCCGAGCCAGGTCTGACCGATCTCGTTGACCGACGAGTTGAGGTGGAAGGGACGCACGGGCTCGGGGGGCGGAACGGGTCGACCGAGCATGGCCGCGAAGGTGGCATCGTCCACCTCGAGCCCGGCGCCGGAGATCACCGGGCCGACGACCGCCGGCGTCTCGATGGTGTCGTCCGAGCGCACCCGGACGGTCTCGGCGAGGCGGATGTCGCGGCTGGACGCGCCGATCTGCACGATGAACTCTCCAGGCTCCACCACCCAGCGTCCCCCTGCCCGGTCGAAGAACGCGAATGCCCTGCGGTCCAGATCGAAAGAGACCTCGGCGGCAGCACCCGGCTCCAGGAAAACCTTCCGGAATCCCTTGAGCTCCCGTTCGGGTCGGTACACCCGGCAGTCCGGATCGGACACATACAGCTGCACCACCTCGGCGCCTGCCACCGCACCGCTGTTGCGGACCCGCACGGTCACCGTCAACCCCTGATCCACCTCTATGTGGGTGGCAGAGAACGTCAGGCCGTCGTACTCGAACGTGGTGTAGGAGAGACCGAAGCCGAACGGAAAAAGCGGCTCGATACCGGGCTGGCGGTAGCCCACGTACATCCCTTCCCGGTAACAGACCTGACGCCCTTCGCCGGAAAACCAGCGGTTCGAACCGACCTCGGCGAGGCTCGACGGAAACGTCTCGGCCAGCCGCCCCGAGGGGTTGACGACCCCGAGCAGCACGTCCGCGATGCCGGCCCCGCCCGCCTGGCCGCCGAGGTAGCCTTCCACCACCGCCGCGACCCGGTCGAGCCAGGGCATCAGTACCGGCGCCCCATTGGCGAGCACGACCACCACGTTCCGGTTCGCAGCCGCCACCGCTTCGATCAGGCGGTCGTGCTGCGGCGGCAGACCCAGGTGGGACCGGTCGAACCCCTCCGATTCGTAGCTGCCGGGCAGCCCGGCAAACACGAGCACCGTTCCGGCACCTGTCGCGAGCGAACGCGCTTCCTCGATGAGCGCTTCATCAACAGCGCTGGTGATCGGATCGTAGCCCGCCGCGTAGCCGGGTTCGGTGCCGAGATGCTCGGCGATGGCGTCGAAGGCGCAGTCGAGCCGGGTTGGTCTGACCTGGGAGCTGCCGGTGCCCTGATAGCGGGGTGTCTTCGCGAAGGCGCCGATCACGGCGACCGGGACGTCCGGCGAAAGGGGCAGACAGGCCCCATCGTTCTTCAGCAGTACCGCGCTCTCGGCGGCGGCGCGCCGCGCCAGAGCATGGTGAGCGTCGTGATCCGCCGCGTGCGGCACGTCCGCAAGATCGCCACCGAGGAGCGATATCGACACGTTACGCGCGATTGCCCGGTCGAGCACCGCCTCGTCCAGCTCGCCCCGGTCCACCGCCTCGCGCACCCTGCGGTCGTTCACCCCACCGCTGCCGGGCATCTCCAGATCGAGCCCGTTCGCCACCCCGAGCACGCGGTCATTGGTGGCGCCCCAATCGGAGACCACCAGACCCTCGAATCCCCACTCCTCACGCAGCACCTGGTTGAGCAGCCACTCGTGCTCGCCGCAATACGTGCCGTTGACCCGGTTGTAGGCGCACATGACGGTCCACGGTTGGGCCTTGCGCACGGCAATCTCGAACCCCGCCAGGTAGATCTCCCGCAAGGTACGCTCGTCGACGACGGCGTCCACGTACATGCGTCCGCGCTCCTGGTTGTTCACCGCGTAGTGCTTGAGGCTGGTGCCCACCCCCTGAGACTGGACGCCGCTGATGAACGCGGCGGCGAGCTCACCGGCGAGTTGGGGATCCTCGGAGTAGTACTCGAAGTTGCGCCCGCACAGCGGATGCCGCTTGATATTGATGCCCGGCCCGAGCAGCACGGTCACTTCCTCGGCGGCCGCCTCCCGGCCGAGCGCCACGCCGACGGCCTCGAGCAGCGACGGGTCCCAGGAGCTGGCCAGCGCCGAGGCCGTCGGGAAGCAGGTGGCGGGCACGCTGACGTTCAGACCCACGTGATCGCCACCCCGAGCCTGCTTGCGCAATCCGTGCGGCCCGTCCGTGATCATGACTCTGGGGATGCCGAGGCGCGGCAGCGCCTCCAGATGCCAGAAGCCGCGTCCCGAGCAGAAGGCCGCCTTCTCCTCGAGACTCATCTGCCGGACGAGATTGACGGCCTCGTTGTGCTTCGCGCGAATACCAGGCATCGCTAGGACACCTGACGGTCCTTCCCTTCCCAGTAGGGTTTACGCAGCTCGACTTTCAGGATCTTGCCCGACGGGTTGCGCGGTATGGTATCCATCCAGTCCACCGAGGTCGGGCACTTGTACCCGGCCAGGTAGCGGCGGCAGTGATCGATCACCGCCTGCTCGGTGAGACTCTCGTCGCTTCGCGTCACGATGGCCTTCACCGTCTCGCCCCAGCGCTCGCTCGGCACACCGATGACCGCGGCATCGGCGACCTGCTCGTGGCGCATGAGCACGTTCTCGATCTCCGCCGGATAGATGTTCTCGCCGCCGGAGATGATCATGTCCTTCACCCGGTCGTGAATGTAGAGGTAGCCATCCTTCAGATACCCCGCGTCCCCGCTTCTGAACCAGCCGTCCGGACGGATGGCATCGGCCGTCGCCTCGGGGTTCTTCCAGTAGCCACGCATGATCTGCGGCCCGCGGATCCAGATCTCACCCACCTCGCCATCCGCCACCGGTTGCAGCGTCTCGCTGTCGTGAATGGAAATCTCGTGGTCCCGAACCGGTTTGCCGCAGGACCGGAGCAGGTGTGCCTTGGGGCCACCCGGGTCGTGGTCCTCCTCGGCGAGCGACGTGATCGCGCCGGTGGTCTCGGTGAGCCCGTAGAGCTGGATGAACCCGCAGCCGAACACCTTCATGCACTCGAGCAGCACCGCCTCGGTGATCGGCGACGCACCGTAGGAGATGTTCTTGAGCGTGGCGAAGTCCGTCTCCCGGCACTTGGGCAACGCCAGCATGAACTGCAGCACGGCGGGCACGAAGAACGCGTGAGTGATCCCGAACGCCGGAATGATGTCCAGGATGAGCTCCAGGTTCACCTCCCGGACCATCACCGAGCCGGCGCCGAAGTACAGGCCGATCAGCCCCCAGCCGCTGCCGGAGATGTGAAACAGCGGCATGGCGACCACGTTCACGGAGTCGACATCGAAGCGCTGGTTTTCCATGCTCGCGCGCATGGCGTGCATGAAGTTGGCGTGCGTGATCTCCACGCCCTTGGGCAGTCCGGTGGTCCCGGAGGTGTAAAGCTGGTAGCAGACGTCCTCGGGCGCCACCGGCACGTGCGGATCCTCCGCCGAGCGTCCGTCCAGCCACTGCTCGAACGACTGAAATCCGGAGGCGCCCGGGTCCCCGAGCACCACGACCTTCTCCGCGGTCATCAGATCCATCTGACCGAGGGCCGGCAGATACTCCTCCCCAACCAGGATCACCCGGGCTTCGGCGTTGTTCAGGATGTACTCCATCTCGGGCACCGCAAGGCGCCAGTTGACCGCGACCGAGACGGCATTGATCTTGGCACCACCGAAGAGGTAGAGGTAATACTCAGGGGCATTCTTGTCGAGATATGCGATCCGCTCCCCCGGCCGGATGCCCTCCTCGAGCAACGCGTTGGCAATCCTGTTGGATTGCGCATTGAG
>JASFLG010000342.1:0-5256 GCA_050118205.1 Pseudomonadales bacterium | reverse complement strand
CTGTATGTTGCCGGCCTGCTGGCAGCCAAGGAGATCGGCGCCGTGCTGCTCGACGTCGACACCCGGGGCCAGCGTCTGTCACTGCTCGCCGGCCTCGTCGTGACCTTCTTGCTGATCAACCTGCCCGTCGTGGGCGTCGCTTTCCGCCTGATCGTAGTGATCGTGGGCCTCGGACTCGTCCTGCTCTGGCTTCGCGATCTCTGGCTCGCCCGGAAGCGCTGATCGTCAACCCCCGTGCTGCTCGCCCTCGAGGCGGGCGAGCAGGGTCGCGGCGGTGACGACCCCGTAGGTCATGAAGCTCGAGATCGCCTCGGTGACCCGATCCGGCTCGTGGATGGCCAGCTCGTGGCCGGCCCGGGACAGCACCTCGAGGGTCGCGTTCGGCAGGCGCATGAAGTCGAGGAGATTCGGTACCAGCAGGCTGTCCACGGCGCCGGCAATCATCAGCGTCGGCGTGCTGAGCTGAGCGAGCCGATTCGCCACGTCCAGCGCCTGCATGGACTCCGCGCCGCGCTCGAAGTGGCCGTCCGAGACACTCAGGATGTGCTCGGCCCGGTCCTCGAACCAGGCCTCCGTTTCCACATCGTCCCGGAACTTCATGGCCCGGTAACGGGCCAGAATGGCCTCCCGGTCCCCCCGGCGGCGCTCCTCGAGGCGCTGCGCCCGGAGCTCTGGCGTTATCTGCCCCACCCCTTCCGCGGGGATCGGTGCCGCGAGCACGAGACGCGCGAGCCGGTCCGGATGGTCGAGCCCCAGCAGATAGCCGATGCCACCGCCCATGCTGTGACCGGCAAAGGTGGCGCGCTCGATACCCAGGTGATCGAGGAGCCCGACCACGTCGGCGGCATACTGCTCCAGGGTGTATCCCCCCGCCGTGTGCTCGCTCTCCCCGGTGCCCCGGCACTCCATCAGGATCACCGAAAAGCGCTCCTCGAGCCGTCTCGCGACCGGCATCCAGTTGACCCGCGACGCGGTATAGCCGTGATGCAGGAGCACGGGCTCCCCTTCGCCGCGAACCTCGTACCAGAGGCGGGCGCCGTTGATGGTGGCAAACATGGTGGTCGACTCCAGACAGCTAGGCTTGCCTAATTATAAGCAATGCTTAATATATCGGTATTAAATATTTGCCCGGGGCCGCATGGAGCTTCATCCGGACATTCTCTTCGGCTTTCTGGTCAGCGATGTCGCCCGCCTTCTGCGGGAACGCTTCAACGACGCCGCCGCGAGCCTCGGGCTCACCCAGGCGCAGGCGCGCGCCCTGCTGCAGCTGTCACGCAACGAAGGCATCAGCCAGGTCGCCCTGGCGCGACTGCTGGAGATACAGCCCATTACCCTCCTCCGTCAGCTCGACCGCCTCGCCGACTCCGGATTCATCGAGCGCCGGCCCAATCCGCAGGACCGGCGCGCACAGCAGCTGTATCTGACCGGAAGCGGCAACGACCTGATCGAGAAGCTCGTCTCGCTGAGCCGGACGCTGTCTGTCCAGATCATGGAAGGCGTCGACCGGGAAACCCTCGCCGGTCTCATGGATGGGCTGGCTTGCATCAAAGAGAACCTCCTGCGGACCACACCGGAATCGGCTCGGGATTCCGGCATCGACGGCCGGTCCGTCTGAGAGGCGGCCATGTCGGAAGTCGGTCGAATCGCGAACTCCGATCCGGACGGCAACGGGGAGGAAGGGGTCCGGCCCGTAAATGCCGTTCCTGAGGAGAAGGCGCCCCGACCAAGCGGTGGCAGACGTGGGCGACGTCTCACGCGACTCGTGTTGATGTTTCTCATTCCGGCACTGGTGGTGCTCGGCTCGCTTTATGCCTACGTCCGGTCGGGAAGGTATGTGAGCACGGAGAACGCCTACGTCAAGGGGCATATCGTCTACGTCGCACCGGAAGTCTCCGGGGTGATCGCCGAGCTCAACGTCACCGACAATCAGCACGTGAAGACGGGCGACGTGCTGCTCCGCCTGCGTGAGGCACCCTTTCGAATCGCCCGCGCCCGTGCCGAGGCGGCCCTGGCCGACGTCGCCATCGAAATCAGGGCGGACCAGATCGCCTACCAGCGGGCGCAGACCGAGATCCGCCTGCACCAGACCGCCGTGGACTATGCCAACGTGCAGCTGAAGCGTCAGCTTGGCCTTCGGGCATCCAACCTGGGCACCCAGCAGGACCTGGATGCGGCCCGCTATGAGCTCGACTCGGCAACCCGGCAACTCGAGGTCTCGCGGCAGGAAGCGGCAACGCTGCTGGCACGCCTGAACGGTCAAGCCGACGCGCCGGTGGAAGCGCATCCGCGCTATCAGGCCGCGAAGGCGGAGCTCGAGGACGCGGTGCTGAATCTGGCCCGCACGGTGGTCACGGCGCCGGTGTCCGGGGTAGTGGGCAAGCGCCCGGAGATGGGCGACTACCTGAGCACCGGCTCGCCGAGCATCGCCATCGTCTCCGACACCGAGCTCTGGATCGACGCCAACTACAAGGAAACGCAGCTCACCAGTGTGCGTCCGGAGCAACCGGCCGAGATTCGGATCGACGCATACCCGGGGGAGATCTGGCACGGCCGGGTCGAAAGCATCGCCGGGGCGACGGGTGCCGAGTTCGCCCTGCTGCCGCCGCAGAACGCATCCGGCAACTGGGTCAAGGTCGTGCAGCGCATCCCGGTGCGCATCGCGGTGGACCCCAACCCCGACGCACAGCCGCTGCGCGTAGGCATGAGTACCGAGGTCATCATCGACACCGGCGAGGAACGCGACTGGCGGGACCTCCTGCCGACACGCTGACGGCGGTAATCGCTCGTGAGCACCACCACCGGAAGCAGCCACGCCCTGATGATGGGCAGCATCATGCTGGCCACGGTGATGTACACCCTGGATTCCACCATCGCCGCCGTGGCGCTGCCCCACATGCAGGGAACGTTTTCCGCGGCCCAGGACCAGGTTGCGTGGGTCCTCACCTCCTACATCGTCTCGTCCGCGATCATGACGCCGATGGCCGGCTACCTGTCGGACCGGATCGGCCGGCGCCGCCTCTTCCTGCTCTCGGTGATCGGCTTCATTCTCACCTCCATGGCCTGCGGGCTGGCCATGAACCTCGAGGAAATGGTGGTGTTCCGGGTGCTGCAGGGCATGTTCGGCGCCCCCCTGATCCCGCTGGCCCAGGCCGCGATTCTCGATGCGTACACGCCGGCGACCTACGGTCGAGGCATGGCCCTGTTCGGTGTCGGCGTGATGCTCGGTCCCATCATCGGTCCGACCCTCGGCGGCTGGCTCACCGAGTATCTGAACTGGCGCTGGGTGTTCTTCATCAACCTGCCGGTCGGCATCGTGGCCCTCGCCGGCGTTCTCGCCAGCATCCAGGACCGTCCGGAAGAGGACCGGGAGCGGCCCTTCGACCTGGCCGGATTCGCGTATCTGGCGCTCGGCATCGGTGCCCTGCAACTCATGCTCGACCGGGGCAACACCCTGTCCTGGTTCGAGTCCATCGAAATCCGCGTGGAGGCGCTCGTCGCCGTGCTGTGCCTCTACCTGTTCGTGGTGCAGATACTCACGCGCGACCGCCCATTCATCGACCCGGTCATCTTCCGGAACCGGAATTTCTCGTTCTCGCTGCTGGTCAGCTTCGTGGTCGGCTTCAATCTGCTGGCGACCATGGCCATCCTGCCACCGCTGATGCAGAACCTGCTCGGGTATCCCGTGCTCACCACCGGATGGATCCTGGCACCCCGTGGTGTGGGCACCATGGTCTCCATGTCACTCGTCGGACGACTGGTGGAGAAGATCGACCCGCGCCTGCTGATCGTCTTCGGGCTCGCCTGTATGGCGGTCTCGCTGTGGCAGATGGCCGGATTCGACCGTAACGTCACCCCCGCGATGCTGATCCACACCGGACTGCTGCAGGGATTCGGCATGGGCTTCACATTCGTGCCGATGAGCACCATGGCGTTCTCCACCCTGCCGCCCCGTTACCGCCCCGATGCGTCCGGGTTCTACAGCCTGAGCCGGAACATCGGCAGCAGCGTCGGCATATCCGTCCTGATGGGAGCGCTCGCCGTGTACTACCGCACCAACCGGGAAGCGCTGGTCCCGCACGTGAACGTCTTCACCCTGCCGTTCGAGGAGACCGCAAAGATCCCCCTGCTCGACCCCGGGAGCACCCAGGGGCTGGCCATGCTGGATGGCCTGGTGCGGCAGGAGGCACTCATGCTCGGCTACCTGGACGACTTCCGCCTCATGATGGTCATCACCCTGGCAGCGATCCCGCTCGTCTTTCTGCTGCGCCCCCTCCGGCGGGAGGCTGCCGCGGCTTAGGCCATGACCGATTACGACAAGACAATCCACGGGATACTGAAACGGCACGGACGGAGCTTCGCCGAGGAGCTCGGCATCGACGTCGCGCGCAACACCCCTTCACCGCTGTTCCGGCTCCTGTGCTTCTGTCTGCTGGCCAGCGCGCGGATCAGCCACCGGATCGCCATGCGGGCGGCGCGGGCGCTCGCGGACGCAGGCTGGACCACGGCCACCCACCTCGATGCCAGCACCTGGCGGCAGCGGGTACGGGTGCTGAACGGGTCCGGCTACGCGCGCTACGACGAATCGACGGCAACCATGCTGGGTGAGACCGTGACGCACGTGCTCGAGGCATACGGGGGCGACCTCCGGCGGCTGCGCTCAGAGGCGGACGGCGATCTCGACGCGGCCCGCAGCCGGCTCAAGCGGTTCAAGGGTATCGGCGACGCCGGTGCCGACATGTTTCTGCGCGAGGTCCAGATCGCCTGGGACGAGTTCTATCCGTTCATGGACCGGCGCTCGCGGCAGTCGGCCCGTGCGCTCGGCCTGCCGGAGGAGGCGGCCGCACTTGCACGGCTGGTCGGCGACCGCCGGATGTTCGTCCGGCTCGTCGATGGTCTCGTGCGCGAAAGCTTCCGGCGCTGATGGTCGATATCAGCGATCGTCGCCTGCCGCGCCATTGCTGCACCTCGCCAGGAGTCCCCGCAGCAGAGCCGCTTCCGGCGCCGCCAGGCGTTCGCCGTGCACCTGCGCGCAGGGTCCGCCGCCGTGCTCCGGCGACCGCTCGGTATCGTATCCGGTCGCGTGAAAGGTCCAGTGACCCCGCAGATTTCTGAGCTGGCCGATATGACGATGGGCGCCGTCGAACACCGCGTGCAGGTCGTGGCGCAGCTCGAGCAGCAGCAGACCCTCGATGTCGGGCGCCTCCCGCAGCGGCTCGAAACGGAAACCGGGCAGCGGCGGGCCGGCCGGGCCGAACA
>JASFLG010000341.1:0-5265 GCA_050118205.1 Pseudomonadales bacterium | reverse complement strand
GATGTCGTCCAGGTCGATGACCTCCGTGGCGAGCCCGGCCGCCGGATTGACGACCATGGCCACGGCTGCGAAGGGCACCTCGAGCTCCCGTGCGAGCGCCGCTTCCGGCATGCCCGTCATGCCCACCATGGTGCAGCCATCCTGCGCCATGCGCCGGATCTCGGCAGCCGTCTCCAGCCTCGGACCCTGGGTGACCCCCATCACGCCTCCGTCGTGCACCGCGAGGCCGGCACGCTCGGCGGCGACGCGGATCGCGGCGCGCAGGCCCCCATGGTAGGGCTCGCTGAAGTCGATGTGCCGAACATCGTCGTCGGCGCTGAAGGTCTGGGCCCGCCCCCACGTGTAGTCGATGATCTGGTCCGGCAGGAGCAGTGCGCCCGTGTGCGCGTGTGCCGCGATGCCGCCGACGGTGTTCAGCGCGACGACTGCCTCCACGCCCTGCCCGGCGAGCAGGGTCAGGTTGGCACGGTAGTTCACGGCATGCGGCGCATAACGGTGCGGGTTGCCGTGCCGGGCGAGCACGCAGACCGTGTGCCCGTCCACGTCCGCCGTGAGAAGCGGCGCGGAGGCGACACCGAACGCCGTTTCCCGTCCGCCGGTCTGACGCCAGCCGGCATCCCAGTCCAGCGCGCCGGAACCGACGATGACCCCCACGGTTGCCATCAGTCGGCGGCGGCCGCCGAGGTGGACGGCAACGCATGGATGTCCGGAAGGTTCCGCCAGTAGCCTTCGAAGTCCATTCCCCAGCCGAACACGTAGCGGTCCGGACAATCCAGGGCTGCGTGGTCCGGCGGTGCCGCGCCGCGGGCCTCGCGGACCGTCCGCTTGTCGAGCAGCACCACGCCGGTCGTCCGCCGGGCCCCCGCCTCGGCACAGAACCGCTTCAAGGCGGCCATGGTCACCCCCTCGTCCAGGATGTCGTCGATCAGGACCACGTGTCGGCCCTCCAGCTCGAGCTGGGGACGCGCATGCCAGGTCAGGGCGCCGCCTTCGGTCCCCTCTCCGTAGCGTCCCACGTGCACATAGGTGAGCTGAAGGGGAAACTGCAGGCGCTGCATCAGCGCCGCGGTGAAAGGCAGCGCCCCGTGCAGCACGCAGACAAGGATCGGGTTCTCCTCGGCCAGCGCCACCGTCAGGCGAACCGCCAGCCGGTCGATGGCGGTGATCACCGCGGCTCGGCTGAAGATACGCTCGCTCGTTTCCCGGGCGGCCAGCACCGAGGGTGGCACGTTCACGCGCTGTCCGACGCCGGTCCCGGCTCTGCCGGCTCGAGTACCACGGTGCGGGTCGGAAACGCGATCTCGGCCCCATGACCGGCAATGATCTCCGAGATCTTCAACAGCACGTCCTGTTTGATCGCGTGGTACTCCGCCCAGACCGTGGTGTGGGTAAAGGCATAGATGAAGAAGTCGAGCGACGATGGGCCGAACGCGTTGAAGTTCACCATCAACGTGCGGTTCGCATCAATGTGCTCGTGCCTCTCGAGCATCTTCTTCGCGGCGTCGATGATCTGCGGGAGCACGGCCACGTCCTGATAGCGAACGCCAATGGTCTCGTAGATGCGGCGGTTGGTCATGCGCGACGGATTCTCCACTGAAATCTGGGTGAACGTCGCATTGGGCACATACAGCGGCCGCGCATCGAAGGTGCGGATGCGGGTGAGCCGCCAGCCGATCTCCTCCACCGTCCCCTCGATGTTCTTGTCCGGCGAGCGGATCCAGTCGCCGACGGAGAACGGCCTGTCGAGGTACACCATGATGGCGCCGAAGAAGTTCGCCAGCAGGTCCCGGGCCGCGAAGCCGACCGCAATACCACCCACCCCACCGAAGGCCAGCACACCGGAGATGGAGAAACCGAGCGTCTGCATGGCCATGAGCACCACGGTGATGATCACGCTGGCGCGCAGCAGCTTGCCGACCGCCGTGGCCGTGGTCCGGTCCGCCGGGTGCTCCCGGTAGGTCGGATCGGAGATGTGCTCCTCCACCAGGCGGATGAACCGCACGGCGAACCAGCCCATCAGCAGAAGCACTCCGACCTCGCGGATCTGATCCACGGCATCGAAGATCTGTGCTTTGACGGCGGTGCCCCCTACGGCCTGTGCGGCGAAGCTGATGCCGAGCAGCCAGATCAGCCAGGCCAGCGGCGCCCTGGCAGCTTCCAGCAATGCATCGTCGTAGAGGTTCCGGGTCTTCTCCAGGTGCGTCCCGAGCCTGGCCAGCGCATGGCGCGCGAACCAGTGAACGATGGCGGTGGCCAGCACCAGGCCGAAAACTTCGCCTACCCAGGCATTCTCGCCCAGGTACATCTTGAGATATTCCAGCATGTCCTGAAGTACCTGAGGCACTAGAAGTACTTGGTCAATTCCAGCTCGATGTAAGCGTCGCGGGAGACCGAGGCGCCCTTGTTCACCGGGTCGTACGGGCGCAGCGGGTCGAGCTCTCCCGCGTTCAGGAAAGCCCGGCCCTCCATCAGCAGCATCCAAGTCTGGCCCAGGCGGCGGCTTGCTTCCAGCGTCACGATGCTCTCGTGATTCTCGTAGTCCCAGATCAATCCGACGAGCGCCTGGCTGTCGCCGAGATCGTTGAGCGCCCAGCGGGTCGCCAGCGCCACGTCGTGCTCGTAGAAGGTGTCGAACGCCTCGTCGCCACGCTGATCGTACATGTACTCCATGACGAGCCCGAGATCGACACGGCTGCCGAAGGCGCCCACCAGGGTACGCTCGAATCCGGCATTGAGCGCGTAGTAATCGCCCGGGAAATTGGTCCGATAGATGGATTCGAGCTTGAAGGCCCAGTCGCCGCGGATCATCTGAGCGTCGAGCCCGGTCTGGTTGATCACCGGATAAAAGGGCCGCAGCACGGCTTCGCCGTTCCCGTCGGTCGCCGGCAGGAACAGGGGCGCCCGGGAAGTGCCGTTGAACTGGTAGATACCGAACTCGAAGGCGCCGATGTGGTGTGACCAGCGGATGGCGCCGTCGACGCGATGATCGCCGGCGCCCGATTCGTAGATCGGGTCGCCGGTGTCCACCGGAATGAAAAAGCGAGGGCGTCCGTCCGGCCCCGGGTAGGTGCGTTCGCGGAAACCGGTCAGCACGTGGAAGTCGAGTATGCCCCAGTCACGCACCAGTGACAGGTGCACCATGGGCTGGCCGAGCTTCTCCTCCTGATCCAGATCCTCGACCTGGTCGGTCTGGTTGATGATGTCCACCAGGTGATCGAACTCGGCCACACCCCAGAAGATCTGCTTCACGCCGACGGAGAGATCCCAGTCGTCGCCGACCAGCGTCCAGAAACCCTCGCGCATGTCGAAGTGGGTGCGCTCGTCGTCCCGGGCATCGTAGCGGTAATACGGCGTGAAGGTGAGACTCTGGCGCTCGTCGTCCCAGGCCCGGTAGAACTCGAGCCGGGCGCTGAGCGAAGGGTGAAAGGGAGACTGGCCCTCGAGCCCCTCCTCGAAGAACGTTCGGGTCTGAACCCCGAGGTCCAGATCCAGCAGCTGCACCGTGTGCTGGTCGGCCACCACCACCGGCGGCAGGGTCTCCATGGCCCGTATCGGCGGGTTCGTGGGTGGACGCCCCTGCGGATTCACCGGTTTGACGGGGCGCACGGCGGCCCTCGCCACCGACCGGCCCGTCTCGGGAGCGGGCACCGCGGCAGGCCCGGACGCGGGGGTCTCCCCTTCCACGTCGAGCAGGCGCCAGTAGCGGAGCTCGCGACTGTCGGCTATGCGTCGTACCCGCAGGACCTCGGCTTCGTCCAGCCCATCGGTGACCACCCGGTAGGTCGTGACGCCGCTGGCAGCGGTCGCCTCGACCACCTGCACGTGCACCCCGAGGAGCGTGCGCATCCGGTTGGCCCAGTTCTCCGCGTTCCCCGGATTCTGGAAGCTGCCGAAAACCAGCCGGTCGTCAGCCCGGACGGGCACGCCCGAGGCGAGCAGCGCGGCGACCGCCAGTCCCGCCAGGAGCCTCCCCACCCGGCGCATACGTCACCGCACCCGGCGCAGGCTGTTGGTCGAGAAATCGCGGTCTGCGGTCAGCCCGGTGGCGAACTGATAATTCGACCAGATCAGCTCCGTGGACTTGCCCGTCTGGACGTTCTCCATGAGCATGTGCGCCGGCTTCCAGAAGTCGCCGTACTGCTGATAGCCGTCCACCGCCAGCTTCTTGAGCAGGCGGTCCTGCCGGTCGAAATACTCGATGCCGTGAATGCGGAACGCATCGCCGTCCAGGCTCACCACCTGACGGCCGTAGCCGGAGTGCTCGTCGGTGGGCACGCGCTCCACCACGTAGTAAGGCGTGCCGCCCTCGTTGCTGGTCGAAAGCAGCCGGTAGTCGAATTTCTCGATCTCCTCCAGCGCCATGTCCTCGTAGGCGAACTCACTCGACAGAAACGGGCCCGACTTGTTCTGGCTGGCGATGCGCTTCACCCGGCTCAGCGCCGGCAGATACATCCACTGATCGTCCGGCTCGAACTTGTGCGCGTAGCTCAGAAGCGCCGTGCCCCGGATCGCCTTGGGCGTATCGAACACGACCAGCAGCCGGTCCCCGTCATCGGGCATCTCCAGCTGGCGGATGCGGAGGCTGCGCTCCGATTCCGCGCCCTGGGACGTCCGGAGGATCATGGTCAGGTCGACGGAGAGATCCTGGTAGCCCGATTCGCGGCGGTCGGCCTCGCGGAAAACGGCCTCCCCGGCCGCCTCGGGGGATAGATTGGCGAGGGAGAACTGACCCTCGGCCCGGGCGGCTGCCGGCGTTGCCGCGGCCCAACCGATCCCGAGCACGAGCCCGAGCAGGACGAGAAACGGACGGAACATCTCAAGAATCCGTGAAATCTGGGGTAGTGCGCGACCGATAGTATGCAACCGTCCAGGGGTGTGCAAACCGGCGACTACTGTATATACTGCCAGTAATCTGTATATCCGACCAGCGCCGTGAGCGATCTAGAACGGTTCTACTTATCCGCGCTAACCCACGTAACGGTAAGAGAAAGAGGCCGCGAGAGAAAGCGAATGGCAGAATCGGCGGGCAGAATCGGCGGGCAGAAACAGCGGGAAGAATCGGACGCGCACTGACGCATCCATCCCCGGAGGACGAAACATCCGGCCATCGGAATCCGGACAGCGGAATCCGGACAGCGAAATCCGGCCACCGAATAAACAATCAATGCACCAGAGCGAAAGCCGCCCAGCCCAACACCAGACCAACAGCAGACCAACAGCAGACCAACAAGAGAAAGCCATGGAAAACCTAACCTCCAGACAGGC
>JASFLG010000340.1:0-5294 GCA_050118205.1 Pseudomonadales bacterium | reverse complement strand
TCCGGACTGGGCATGACTCTTCCCTAGCGTTGACGTTCAACCCACTACGTTAGCCCCTGCGAGCGGCGCACGCAAAACCCGCCTGGCGGCAGACGCCCGGGATGATGTGGCGGTCGATATGAACGTCGAAGCCGAGCCCGCGCGGGTCCTCTCAGTTCGCCCCCACCTGCGCGATGATGCGCAGCGGTCCGCCGCTGCCGCCCTCGATCTTGACCGGCAGGGCAACGATGGTGGTGCCCGTGGGCGGGAGTCGATCCAGGTTGTCCACGTTCTCGAACGCCGGCACGTTGTGGGTCATGAGCGCCACATGGCTGCCGAAGCTCTTGGATTGGCCGTAGTCGATACTGGCCGTGTCGATGCCCACGGCTTTCACGGACCGCTGGCTCACCAGCCAGGTTGCTGCATCCGGATCCAGGCCGGGAAAGTGCAGGGCCGCCACGCCTTCCTCGCCGCGCCGCGCCGTGCCCAGATAGGCCTCGGCGTCCGGCCAGTAGCGGCTGTAGCCGGTTCGCAGCAGCACGATGGTGTCGTCGGGAATCCGCCCGTGGGTCTCTTCCCAGGCCGTGAGATCCGCGACCCCGATCAGGTAATCCCGATCCCTTCCGGCAGGCTCGGAGACGTCGACGACCACGGCATCCCCGATCAGCCGCGACAGGGGAATCTCGTCCACGCTCATGCGGCCCTCGGCAAAGTGCACGGGCGCATCGATGTGCGTGCCGCCGTGCTCGGCTGCCGAGAAGCTGTAGGCGGAGTAGTAGTAGCCCGCATCCGTCATGCCTTCGGCTTCCGTGGTCAGCTCGAACTTCGGCGCGGTGGGCCAGAACACCGAGTCGGCGCTCAGCGGGTGGGTCAGGTCGATCCAGGTCCCGTCTGCGCCGGCTGAAGCGGCTGCCAGCAGTAAAGGGAACATCATCGACGCTGACAGTTGTCTTGAAAACTTCCTGTTCATGCTCAACCAGCCTCGGGTTTGCGGCATTGCCGCCATGTTACAACGATGCCGGTCGACAGGGCATCGGTCAGGCCGTCTCAGTCCAGGTTCCGGTAGCTCGGAATGGCAAACAGAATCAGCACCAGCACAATCAGGCACGATGCGGAGATGCCGACGGCCCACTGAGGCCCCCAGACGTCAGCCAGCACGCTGATCGGATAGATGCTGATCGAAAGAATCGACATCTCCAGCATGTAGATGCTCATGACACGGCCGCGGTAAGCATCGTCCACATAGGACTGGATCAGCACGTTCGAGAGCGACATGCGCGCGGCCTGCCCGAGGCCCACCACGGCAAGGAGGGCGACAGACAGCCAGAAGTTTGTGGAGAGAGAGAAGCACAGCAGCGAAATACCCATCAGCAGCGCACCAGCCAGCAGCAGTCGGGCCCTTCTGTGATTCGCAATTGAGGCTATGTAGAGCGATCCGGCCAGAGAACCCACGCCAGAGATCGAGATGATCAGGCCGAGCCTGTCCGGCCCCGCATCCAGCACCTCTTTGACGAATCCCGGCAGCAGCATGAAGTAAGTCATGCTGAAGAACACCATCAGAAAGTTGCAGCCGAGCAGCATGAGTATGACCGGCGTTTCCATCACGTAACGGAACCCCAGCTTCAGTTCCTGCATGACCGGCCCATCCGGCGTCTGCGGCTCTGCGCGGTCTTCGACATCGATCATGGCCATTATCGAGGCTGACCAGACGTACAGCGCCGCCATGAGGAAATACACCCACTTGGCCGGATCGATGTTGCCATGGCCACCGCCGAGAGCGGCCACCATTCCACCCGCGAGGCCCGGCAGAAGGAGCCGGGCCGTGTTCATTCCCGAGGTGCTCAGCGCAATCGCGTTGGTGAGCCGGTCGAGACCGACCACGTCTTTGGTGAGTGCCTGCCGCGACGGCATCATCGCGTTCATGATTGTCCCCTGGAGGATTGAGGCGAGCAGAAGGTGCTCGAAGCGCACGGCTCCGGTGGCAATCAGGACCGCGACGCCGAAAGTCACCAGCGCATTCGCCCAACCTGCAATCTGCAGCACGTGCTTTTTCTGGCGTACCCGGTCTGCCACTACCCCGCCAAACGGAGCCGCGAACAGACCGACGATGCCGCCTGCCGCGGTCATCCAGCCGAGCTTCTCGTAGGAACCCGTGATCTCGAATACCAGCCAGCCGCGAATGAACATCTGCATGTTCATGGCCGCGAAATTTCCGCAGAGCGCCGCGAAGAACCAGCGGTAGTTGACGACGCTGAACGCGTCGAACATGGAGTACCAGTTTCTCTCCTGGAGCGCTACGTCCAGTTCGTCGGTCGAGGATTCGGCAGGTCGGATCTGATTCATGCGACAGTTATAGCACCCTGTGTCACGTTCTTGGCACTGCGAGCACTGCTACGAAGAGACCAACCCGAGGTCGTCGAACCGCGACAGATCGATCGCAGACCGATCCAGACCGCCCACGCCGGATTCAGCGGCGCGTGGCCGTGTTCGCAGCTCGAGGACTAGGTCGGTTGCCCACCGATTCTCGAGATTGGCGCTGAAGTCGCTCCTAGAACCCAGCCCTCTTCGTGCACGCAACGCTTCGCCTGGCGAGCATCGAGATTTTTGGGCTGTGCTAGAAGACCGGCCAGTCTTCCGCCCTTGTCGAGCTCATGGGCCCATTCACACAACGTCGCGACCTGAAGCTCATCCTTGATCGCACGATTGTGGGTCGCCATCAGCGCGTCGACGCGATCCTGCACGACCCCCGGCCAGATCTCGGTGTGCAGTATGTAAGGTCGTGTCTCCACGTCGAGTGCCGATTCGAATGCCGTCTCAAAGGGCCAGACCCGACTGTGATCCTTCAGCTGAGGATGGTAGCGGAGCGCGTGCACTCGAGGAATTCCCACCAGTGCCTGGCTGCCTACGGATCCTGCGCCGAAGAGCTTCCAGGCTTCCTGCGTTCTTGGCAGCGCTCGTTCACAGATTCGCTTCTCCGAGAGTCCCGATCCGTTGTCCGTCGGGTACGGAAACCGGGACTTGAATCTCGACAGAAAATCGTAGTCCTGGTTTGCGGGATGACCCCAGAATGGACCTTCGCCGTGGCCGATCAGCTGGTTGATTTCCTCCGCGACGTCGAACCGGTTGTTGACGTTCCTGGTGGAGTCGGTGATGGCGCGAGCCAGATAGTGCCAGACGTTCTGCCACGAAGTCGATTCGTCGGCGGGTGTCAGAAGGCGCGCGAATCCCTCCGGATATCCGTAGGGGAAGTCGAAGCCGCACAGCACTCTGAGGCGGCGCTCGGAAGCGCGACAGAGCATGGTGAGGACATGCTCAAAGGCGGCCTGCCGGGTCGGATGATAATGAGTCGCCGGTGCAGCTTCATCCGGAAGCAGCTCGCCGGTCCAGATGGCGTCTCTCCTCGGCCTCGCGCCCGTTGGCGAGTTGCTGGCCGACCAGTCAACGAAGATGTAGGCGTCGAAGAGCGCCGTTGAGTTCACAGGTTCTGCCTTCATGCACCGTCCGGTATTCGAGCTCGTCAGGTTCGTTGAGAAACTGGTGGAGGTTACTCTCTAAAGAAGACTGGGGATATGCGAATTGATAGCCTGAGCAAAAGCACGCGTGCGCACTACTGGATTGCTCGGCACGGGCTCAGATGCATCTGTCTTGAGGAATGAAATGTCAGCGAAGACGGTAAGTGAAGGGTCACCTCAAACAGCATCCCGTCGCCAGTGGATCAGGCTGGTTGTGGCGTATGTCCTTATCCCGTTGATTCTGCTGATTTGCGGTGGGGACGTCGGTTGGTGGCAGGCGTGGTTCTATTCCCTTCTGATCCTTGCGGCTGGCATAGGGGGGCGCATATGGGCGGAACAGCGACATCCCGGATTGATGGCGGAACGCCAGGATAGCAGGAACATCCAGAACGCAAAGGCCTGGGACAAAGTGCTTGCGCCACTGATGGCGGTGAGCGTCGGGTATCCTATGGTCCTTGTCGCAGGGCTGGACCACCGCTACAGCTGGTCCTCCGAATTTCCGCTATGGCTCATCGTGATCGGCTTCATTCTGATCGCGCTCGGATACGCGTTCGCTACATGGGCATTGGCCGAGAACCGCTTTTTCTCCAGCGTGGTACGCATTCAGGCGGATCGAGGGCACGTGGTATGTGACAGCGGCCCGTACCGGTTCGTGCGGCATCCGGGTTATGCCGGAAATATTCTTGCGCTGTGGGGCATCGTTCTTGGTCTGGGATCGCTTTGGACACTGATTCCCGCGGCGGTGGCATCAACCATCGCGGTGATTAGAACCGTACTTGAAGACCAGACCTTACAGGACGAGTTGCCGGGCTATCGTGAGTATGCGCGACGCGTACGCTATCGGTTGATTCCCTGGATATACTGAGACGCATCAGATCGAAGACAGACAGGAGCCGTGGAAATTCGCTCTCGTGTTCGCTTCCCTCGGTTGTTTCCCCGGACGGGGTCACGCCTTCTGAGCCAGGGTAGCAAGGTTTTCGTTATGGGCATCGCGATCGATGCGATATCTTGAGATCAGGTAGATAGCCAGGAAGTAGAGCCCGCAGTAGGCGGGCAGGAAGAAGCTGGCGAGATCTGCGCGCATGGCGTCCGTCATGTCGGCGACGCTTTTGATGCCGTCCATCCCAACCAGCGATACGATCGAGCCGGCGAGCACGATGCCGAGCGCACTGACCGCCTTGCCGGCAAAGCTCCGCGCGGCGTAGAACAGCCCCTCGGATCGTCGGCTTGTCTTGACCTCGCTGTCCTCTACGACGTCAGCCATCATTGAGTCCAGCATCACGCCACCGACAATGAACCCCACGACCTCGCTCGTCACGAACACGGAATAGATCAACAGGCTGCTCCAGCTGCCCGACGTCGGCCAGAAACCCGCCAGTGTCATCAGGTAGGGGATGGGGTAAAGAAAAATGGCGGCCAGCAGCGCGGCGATTGCGGAGCGTTTCTTGCCCAGCCTCTGCCCAAGGCTCGGTGCAAGGAAGTACGCGATGGCAGGCGAGGCGAAGACGAACAGGCCGGTAACCGCAATCTGCGGCCCGGAGAAGTTGAAGAAGTAGGTGACGTTGTACAGGTAAAGTGCGGTCGACATGCCGGCGGCGGCGCCCACGATCAACGAATAAACAAACAGCCAGAAGAAATTGGCGTTGGTGAGCGACTGTGCGATCTGCCTGATTTCGAACCACATCTCGGTAAACCGGAACGGCTCGGCGGGTGGCGGCATCGCAGCGGCGGCCTTCTGGGTACCGAGTGAAGAGGTCAGGATGCTGGCGGCGATGATGAGCGCGCCCGCGACACCGTAGATCG